>JAFLBB010000127.1 GCA_017304135.1 Acidobacteriota bacterium
GTGGCTCCGGCCGCCACGGGCTGGGCGGCGGCCGGAGCGGGCAGACTCATTGACCTTGTCCCAGCGAGAAGCCGGGCTGGCCGTCGAAGGTGCAGAGGTTCTCGGTTTTGATGAAGTCGAAGCCGGCGGCCTGGATGCGGCCGAGCAGTTCGAGGATGTGGGCGTGGGTGATGGGCGAGTCGCTCTGGAAGCGGCAGCGCCAGTGGTCGGTGCAGAAGGTTTCCGGGAAGCCCATCGGCCAGACCTTAACGCCGCGATTGGTGATAAGCGAGAGGGTGAGGGTCTCGGTGGATGTGAGGCGCAGCAGTTCGGCCAGCGAGTCAGGAGAGCCGCCGAACCATTGGAGGAAGACGTCGACGCCGACGATTTCCTTGCGGGCGGGAGGACGGCTGGCGGCGGGGCGAGTGGCCTGAGCCCTTTGGGGGCGGTAGTGGGCGGCCGGCAACTGGCGCGGCTGGTGGCCGAGGCGGTTGATGACGGCGTTGGTGAACTCCTCGGTGGAGGCGCGCAGGGCGCTGTGTTCCGGCTGGTAGACATCGGGCGTGTGGACGCCGTCTTCGAGCGTGCGCAGCAGGGCGTTGTGGACGAGCGTGGCGGCCTCGTGCTGGCCGATGTGGACGAGCATCATGACGCCGGCGTTGAGGAGGCCGCTGGGGTTGGCGATTCCCTGCCCCGCGATGTCGGGGGCCGAGCCGTGAATGGCTTCAAACATGGCGATGTGGTCGCCGATGTTGGCTGAGCCGGCCAGGCCGACGGAGCCGGCGACCTGGGCGGCGATGTCGGAGATGATGTCGCCATAAAGGTTGGGCGTAACGATGACGTCGAAGGCGGTGGGGCGGTCGGCGAGCAGGGCGGCGCCGATGTCGATGATGCGGTGTTCGTTCTCAAGCTCGGGATATTCGGCGGCGATTTCGTTGAACACCTGGTGGAAGAGACCGTCGGTCATCTTCATGATGTTGTCCTTGGTGAAGCAGGTGACCTTCTTGCGGCCGTTGCGGCGGGCGTATTCAAAGGCGTAGCGGACAATCTTCTCCGAGCCGGGGCGGGTGATGAGCTTGAGGCACTGGTAGACCTGGTCGGTTTGGCGGTGTTCGATGCCAGCGTAGAGGTCCTCTTCGTTTTCGCGCACGATGACGACATCCATGCCGGGGTGGCGGGTGCGGACGTAGGGGTGATAGGAGACGGTGGGGCGGACGTTGGCGTAGAGGCCGAGGGTTTTGCGGACGGTGACGTTGAGGCTCTTGAAGCCGCCGCCCTGGGGCGTGGTGATGGGGGCTTTGAAGAAGATGCCGGTGCGGCGGAGCGAGTCCCAGGAGGAGGATTCGATGCCCGAGGAGACGCCGCGGCGATAGACGGCTTCGCCGATTTCGATGTTCTCGACGTCGAGCTGCGCGCCGGCTTCGCGCAGGACGCGGAGGGCGGCGTTCATGATCTCCGGACCGATGCCGTCGCCGTGAGCGACGGTGATGGCGGTGGCGCGCCGCTGCTGGGCGGCGCCGTGGGAAAGGGGTGGAGTGAGGGTGGCGGACATGTGGCTCCTTTGCGGTGTTGGGTGCGGGCTCAATACCCGACTCTCAATATACGATACATATTTCGTGTTTTGCAATACGTATTTGTAGAATCGTAAGATTTTCGCATGGCCGCCGAGCGCTGGACGTTTCTGACCAACTACGGGCATGTGCTGCTGTGCATCGCGCAGGACCCGGCGACGCGGCTGCGCGACGTGGCCGAACGGGTGGGCATTACGGAGCGGGCGGCGCAGCGGATTGTGGCCGATTTGATCGAGGGGGGCTACCTGGAATTGACCAAGGTGGGGCGGCGCAACCAGTACCGCGTGAACGGCACGCTGCCGCTGCGGCATCCGGTGGAGGAGCAGAGCCAGGTGGCGGCGCTGCTGCAGTTGATCCAGACGAAGAAGGGGCGGGCGAAGGCAGGGTAGGGGCGCGCCAAGGTGGCTCAGTGAACCGTAGTGCGTCAGTGTGCGGAGTCAGTATGGGGTGGGCTATAACTTCTTCTTCAGCTCCTCCATGAGCTGTAAGATCTGCATCTTTTGCAGTTCAGGGTCAGGATGTTGAAGGAATTCAACCGCCCTGAAATCGTCGCCGCGTTTGCGATTCTGTGGCGGCTCGAGCCCCTCGATCAGCAGTGCTTCCATCGTGACGATGAGGGAGATCATATCGTAGGTCCCGATCGCGGAGCTATTCAGCGAGCCGCTATCGGATACCGGGTAGACGCCAAACCAAGAGAATCGGTCCCAACGCCCGTTGAGCCGATCCGAAATGTGCTGCCGTAACCGGATCCCGAGCGGCTGCTCCGTAGTGCGCCCCACATAGACTACTGCCCGGCCGTCATGGAGCAAATAGACGCCCTTCTGATTGGCGAAATCCACCGGCTGACTACCGGGTTGTTGTTGTCCCAGGATTTTCGGATTCCCACTCCATAGGACGTTGGTCCGTGCCCAAAACATGCCGAATGCGTTGATGAGTCCAGTGGACTCCGCTGGCTCCGGTTCGGCAATTGTGCCGGCCGCCCGCGTCTGATTATCCAGCCCACGGAGGGCATAGTATCCCCGGTCCACCCGCACAAACGGGGATCGGTCGCCTTCCTGCTGAATCGAGGTAGAAATCGTGCTGTTCACGGTGGCAGCAGGGGTGGCACCAAAGTCGGAGCGCAATTCCTGTTCGGCAATGGCCTCGGCGATATCGGCATAGTGCATGGCCTCGCCCTTTTGGCGTAAGACATGGAGTACGGAATCGCGCCAGTTCATTGCATTCACAGAGGTCCTCCGTTGCCGGCAAGTAAAACAAATCAATCGGTGGAACGGCTCGCGGACTTTAGTGGCCGTGGCGATTCCCGTCCGAATGGGCAGATCGGAGATATCGGAAGCCGACAGGCCAGAGCCCCCTTGCATCTTTTCTTGATTTCAAGCATCTTGATATCAAGAGAATGGACAAGCGACACAGTGAAGACCGGAAGGCGGCCGCGAGCCGGACGCCGGGCGGGGCGGGTCTGCCTGGGGCGGCCTCGCCGGGCGTGCATTTGTGGCTGGTGTTGTGGAAGGCCTCGCACGCCCTGCGCGAGGTGGCCCATGACAGCATCGCCTCGCTCGGGATGTGCCTGAGCGATTTCGCGGTGTTGGAAGCCCTGCTGCATAAAGGTCCGCTGGCCGTGAACGAGATCGGGCGGAAGGTGATGTTGACCTCCGGTTCGATCACGACGGCGGTGGACCGGCTGGAGCGGCGCGGCCTGGTGGAACGCCGCGCGTTGGAAAACGACCGGCGGGCGCGCATGGTTCATCTCACCGGGACAGGTCGGGCGCTCATCCGCAAACTGTTTGCGGCGCATGAGCGCGATATGGGGCAGGCGGCGGCGCACCTGACGGCGCGCGAAATTGCGGCGCTGACGCGCGGCCTGCGGACGCTCGGCCTGGCGGCCGAGGCGATGACGAAAGGATCGAGAAGGAGGAAGTCGGTATGAACAGCCAGAAGGCAATGGTGAAGTCGGTAGTGAGCATTCACGGGACGGGATCGACGCACTGGGTGGGCGACGGGTTCCCGGTGCGGAACCTGTTTCCGTCCAACGGCGTGGGCGCGCAGATGAGCCCGTTCCTGATGTTGGATTACGCCGGGCCGAAGTATTTTGAGCCGTCGGACCGCCCGCGCGGGGTGGAGGAGCATCCGCACCGTGGCTTTGAGACGGTGACGATCGCCTACCAGGGCTCGGTGGATCACCGCGACTCGGGCGGCCATGCGGGCACGATCGCGCCGGGCGACGTGCAGTGGATGACGGCGGCCTCGGGCGTGGTGCACGAGGAGAAGCACGGACGTGAGTTCACGCGCCAGGGCGGGGTGTTTGAGATGGTGCAGTTGTGGGTGAACCTGCCGCGTAAGGACAAGATGAGCGCGCCAAAGTACCAGAGCATCACGAAGGAGCAGATCCCCGTGGTGGCATTGGGCGAAGGCGCGGCGGTGCGCGTGATTGCCGGCGAGCTAAACGGCTCGCGCGGTCCGGCGAACACGTTCACGCCGATGAACGTGTGGGATGTGAAGCTGGCGGCGGGAGCGAAGGTGGAGTTGCCGCTGACCGAGGGCCACAACACCGGGCTCGTGCTGCTGCGCGGCGGCGTGACTCTGAACGGAGGAGAGGCGCTCACCGGCGAGGCGCAACTGGCGCTGTTGAGCCAGAAGGGCGACGGCGTGGCGATCGAGGCGCGGGAGGAGACGATGCTGCTCGTGCTCTCCGGCGAGCCGATTGACGAGCCGGTGGCGAGCTATGGTCCGTTTGTGATGAACACGCGGGAGGAGTTGCAGCAGGCGGTGCGTGACTATCAGGCGGGCAAGATGGGGCGGCTGAGCTGACGCCGGCGGGATGGGGAGGGGGCTTGCGCCCCCTCAGTCGTCGAAGTAGGGCGCGCCGAAGATGTAGCCACTCGCCTTGCAGCGGGCGTAGTATTCGTGGGCAAGTTCGATGTTTCTCGGAACACTTTCGCCGCCCACTTCATAGATGACTCCTAAGGATTGCAGTGCGCCGTCCGAGCCGTGGGCTACGGCGCGCTCGCAGTACTCCACGGCCTTTCGCAGGTCCTGTTCGACACCGAAGCCGCACAGGTAGAGAGTCCCGATGCAATGTTCGGCCCAGTCCTTGCCCTGCTCGGCGTGCGGGAGCGCGAGGCGATACACTTCGTCCCAAGCGTTGCGGGCCATAGCGTCATCGATGAGTGGGATGATTTCGCGAGCGACCGGATCCTTCGCCATTCACTTTCTCATTTTGCGCAATTCCGACACAGCCACGGCGATCTCGTTCTTCACGGAGAAGACGCCGGGGACGCCGTTGGCCTGGATGCCGGCGATGTTCTTTTCGGCGGCGCTGGTGAGGTAGCCGCGGAGGGTGACATCGCCGTTCTTCACCAGGATGTGGATGGGGTGCGGGCCGAGCGGCGGGTCGTTGGTGATGCCGCCGGCGCGCTGGGCGAGGGTGCCGAGCCAGGGGACGCCGCGGTTGGGGTTGAGGCGCGCCAGCGTGGGATGGCCGTAGATGGCGATGTAGGTGCGCAGGCGGATGCTGTCGTCGTTGGGCGAGAGCGGAGCGACCTCGATCTGGTTCACCACCTTCTCGACGCCTTCCACCTTTTTCGTGACGCGCTCGGCGGAGTCCTTCAGCGTGGGGCGCGAGGCGAGTCCGGTGAGGGTGACGGTGGAGCCCTTCACGGTGAAGTCGATTTCGTCGAAGACGCCGAAGTTATCGAGGCGCGCGATTTCGCGCTGAACGCGTTCGGCGATCTTCATTGAAACGGCGTCATCCTGGGCCCAGGCGAAGGGCGCGAGCAGCAGGGTGAGTAGGGGCAGGGTTCTCATGTTGTCCTCCTGCCTGTGAGATACCGCGCGGGGGCGCGGGGATTCCCGATTTAATCGAAATCCGGTCTATTCGAAATCCTTGGCTTCGCCGCGCTTGGCCATTTCGATGGTGGGGGTGGTCTGCTTCACGAGTCCGCTGAGGACGGCGCCGGGGCCGACTTCAAAGCCATTGGTGACGCCCTCGGCGGCGAGCAGGCGAAGCGTGGGGACCCACTGCACGGGGTTGGGGATCTGTTCGAGGAGCCCCTGGCGAACGTCAGCGGCGGCGGTGACCGCGCGGGCCTGCCAGTTGTTGATGAGGGGGATGGCGAGGTCGTGGAAGGTGACGGCGTCGAACTCGGCGCGCATGTTTTCCTGGGCGGGCGTCATCAAGGCGCAGTGGAAGGGGGCGCTGACAAGCAGCGGGACGGCGCGCTTGGCTCCGGCGGCCTTGGCGAGTTCCATGGAGCGGGCGACGGCGGCGGCGTGACCGGCGATGACGACCTGGTCGGGCGAGTTGAGGTTGGCGGCGGAGACGACTTCGCCTTGAGCGGCTTCGGCGAGGATGGCGTCGAGCTTGCCTTCGGGCAGCTTGAGGATGGCCGCCATGGCGCCGACTCCTTGCGGGACGGCCTGCTGCATATACTGGCCGCGCTTCCGGACAAGGCGGACGGCGTCGGCGAAAGCGAGTCCACCGGCGGCGACGATGGCCGAGTATTCACCGAGGCTGTGGCCGGCGACAAAGGCGGGGGCGGCGATGCGCGACTTGAGCACCTCGTAGGCGGCAATGCTGGCCGTGAGGATGGCCGGCTGCGTGTTTTCGGTCAGCTTCAGATCCTCTTCGGGCCCTTCGAAGCAGAGCTTCGAAAGCGCGAAGCCAAGCGCGTCGTCGGCCTGGTCGAAGACGGCGCGGGCTTCGGGGTAGGTGTCCGCCAGCGATTTTCCCATGCCGGCAAATTGGGACCCCTGACCGGGGAAGAGGAGGGCGAGCTTGCTCACACCCCTATTTTCTCATGGGGATGGAGGGGAGTGGCGGCGCCAGCACGGGGGTGCGGGAAATGGACCTTGGGTAACCTTTGCCGGCGCGGAAAGCATCTATACTTGCCATGAGGAGATCCCTTTGCGCTTAAGCGAGATCTGTGTCAACCGGCCCGTGTTCGCGTTCATGCTGATCATGTTCATGGTCGTGCTGGGTGTGTTTAGTTTCATGGACTTGGGAGTGGATCTCTTCCCGCAGTCGGACCCGGCGACGATCTATGTGCGGCTGAGGCTGCCGGGGGCGAGTCCGGAGGAGATGGTGTCGCAGGTGTCGCTGCCGGTGGAGGAGGCGGTGTCGTCGGTGAGCGGCATTGAAGAGATCCGCGGGATGGTGACCGAGGGGTCGGCGACGGTGATGATCACGTTCGTGCTGGAGCGGGACATCAACTCGGCGGTGGAGGACATTCGCGAGAAGGTGAGCGGAGCGATGCGGCGGCTGCCGCCGAACATTCAGCCGCCGGTGGTGCAGAAGGCGGAGTTGGACCGCGACCCGGTGGTGACGATCGCGGTGTTTGGCAACCGCTCGGTGCGGGAGCTGACCGAGGTGGCCGACAAACAGGTGCGGCGTTCGCTGGAGACGGTGGACGGGGTGGCGGCGATCGACATTGGCGGGGCGCGGAGCCGGCAGATCAACCTGTTTCTGGACATCAACAAGCTGAACGCCTACAACCTGACGGCGCAGGATGTGGAGCGGGCGGTGCGGACGGAAAACATCGAAGCGCCTGGGGGGCGCATGATCAATGGTCCGCAAGAGGTGGGCGTGCGGACGATGGGGCGGGTGGAGTCGGTGCAGGAGTTCAACGACATCATCATCAAGAACGTGGCCGGGGCGCCGGTGCGGTTGCGGGACATCGGGTTTGCCGAGGACGGGATGGCCGAGAAGCGCACGTTTGCGTATCTGCGCGGGCAGCCGGCGGTGACGATGGGGATTCAGCGGCAGACGGGGACGAACACGGTGGAGGTGGTGGACGGGGTTCTGGCGAAGCTGGAGCAGGTGAAGCAACAGTTGCCGTCAGGGGTGAAGACGGAGTTGATCAAGGAGCAGGCGACCTACATCCGGGCGTCGGTGGCGGCGCTGGAGGAGCATTTGGTGTTGGGGTCGCTGCTGGCGTCGTTGATCGTGTTTTTGTTCATCCGCGACTGGCGGACGGTGTTGATCAGCGCGCTGGCGATTCCGACCTCGATCGTGACGACGTTCACGGTGCTGCGGGTGATGGATTTCACATTGAACTCGATGACGCTGCTGGGGCTGACGCTGGCGGTGGGCATTGTGATCGACGATGCGATCATCGTGCTGGAAAACATCGTGCGGTTCCTGGAGGAGAAGAACCTGCCGCCGAAGGAAGCGGCGATTCAGGCGACCAAGGAAATTTCGCTGGCCGTGGTGGCGACGACGATTTCGCTGGTGATCATCTTCGTGCCGATCGCCTTCATGTCGGGCTACGCGCGGCGGTTTCTGAACCAGTTTGGGTGGACGATGGCGGTGTCGATTATGGTGTCGATGCTGGTGGCGTTCACGGTGACGCCGTCGCTGGCGGCGCGGCTGTTGCGGCGCAAGGGGGCGGCGGGCGGGCACAAGCCGCACGGGCATCATGAGCCGAACTGGATTGAGCGGATCTACCTGGGCACGCTGACGTGGTCATTGAATCACCGCTGGGTGATTGTGGGCATCTGCCTGGTGACGCTGGGCTCGACGTATTTTTTGAACCAGAGGATTGGGCGCGACTGGATGCCGCAGGAGGACCAGTCGGAGCTGGGCATTTTCCTGGAGTTGCCGGAAGGCAGTTCGCTGGAGCGTACGGAGCGGGTGACGATGGAGATGCTGGCCAAGATCGACAAGGTGCCGGGGGTGATTCTGACGGTGCCGGGTTCGTCGTCGTTTCTGGACCGGGTGACGATGTCGTTTTCGACGGTGCTGCTGGCGCCGCCCTCCGAGCGCGGCTCGATTGAAGAGATGGGCCAGAAGGTGCGCGAGGCGATCAAGGACTATGCGCAATACCGGCCGCGGATCAACTTCCCGAACGTGCTGGGCGGGCGCGATACGTTTGCACCGATCCGGTTGCAGATTCTCGGCCCAGACATCAACAAGCTGGTGACGATTTCCAAGGACGCGCTGGTGGAGATGCAGAAGGAGCCGTCGCTGACGGACCTGAAGGCGAACCTGAATCTGAACAATCCGGAGTTGCAGGTGACCATTGACCGGCAACTGGCGAGCGATTTGGGTGTGCGGGTGTCGGACATAGCGGGCGCGGTGCGCCTGTTGATGTCGGGCGAGGATGAGATCTCGACGTTCAAGGAAGACTCCGAGCAGTATCCGGTGACGATGCGTTTAATGCCGGGGCAGCGCGACGATCCGACGGTGGTGAGCCGGCTGCTGGTGCCATCGGCGCGGCTGGGGTTGATTCGCCTCGATTCGGTGGCGAGCCTGGAGCGCGGCTTAGGGCCGTCGCGGATTGACCGCTATGCGCGGCAGTTTTCGGTGGGCATTTATGGGAACGTGGCCTCGGGCCATGCGCTGGGTGAGGCGGCCGACGCGGCGACGGCGGCGATTGAGCGCGTGGGCATGCCGGTGGGCTACCAGTCGGTATTCAGCGGTCAGGTGAAAGTGCTGGAGGAAACGACGGCGAACATGCTGATGGCGATCAGCCTGGCGTCGATCTTCATGTACATGGTGCTGGCGGCGCAGTTTGAGAGCCTGCTGCATCCGTTCATCATCATGGCGACGCTGCCGCTGTCGATTCCGTTCGCACTGTTCAGCCTGATTGCGACGGGGCGGACGCTGAACCTGTTCAGCGCGCTGGGCGTGCTGCTGCTGTTGGGCATTGTGAAGAAGAACGGCATTTTGCAGATCGACTACATGAATCACCTGCGGGCCGAAGGGTTGCCGCTGCGGCAGGCGATTCTGGAGGCCAACCGGGTGCGGTTGCGGCCGATTCTGATGACGACGCTGTCGATCATCGCCGGGTTGATTCCGACGGCGGTGGGGATGGGCGTGGGCGCCTCGCAACGCTCGGCGATCGCGGTGACGATCATCGGCGGGCAGTCGTTGTGCCTGATTCTGACGCTGCTGGTGGTGCCGGTGGGCTACTCGCTGATTGAGGATGCGCGGGCGTGGTTTGCGCGCGGCAAGCGGAGCGAGGAAGCGCTGGCTTCGCCGGCGCACGGCGACTAGGCAGAGGCCCGTGCACTGGAATTCCGGCTCCCTGGGTATGAGGGAGACGTCAGTGCACTTGTGTGACCACAACCGCACCGCCGGGAAGCGGGCTGGCACGAAGGATGCGGCCCGCGGGAGACCCTGCGCGAGGCAAGACTTCGGGGACGAGGTTGCGGCGCGAGTAATAGCGGAGCACCTTGAGGCGGTAGTCGTCCGGGCCGGGCCAGAGGACGAGATCCTTGGGCCGGGTGGCGCCTTCGATGGCGGCCGCTTCGCTCTTCAGGCGGCGGCCTTCGGCGACATCGTCCCACTGCCAGTGGCGCGCCGTGCCGCGAGCACAGACAGACACCACCAGGGCCATCGCGAAGGCCAGCACGATGCCGCCGGCGGCGGCGCCTGCACGCCGCCCGGCCGCCCGCCAAACGTACTCGATGGTGAGGGCCGAGGCGAACGCCACGGCCGGCGCATAGGCGACGACGATGTAGTTGTGCGGAGGGAGCATGGAGGGGAAGGCGAGGTTGTGCAGCGTGCCCATGGCGAGGAAGAAGAGCACGGCGCACTCGGCGTCCGTCGCGCGTCGTCCGCGGAGCGGGATGGCAAGCCAGGCGAGCGTCAGCAGGCACAGCGGGATGGTGTAAAGGGAAACGCACCACCGGGCGGTGAGCAGGGCCACGCGCGGCAGTCCGCCCTCGGGCCAGGCGAGCCGGCTGGCGAGTTTGCCGCCGAGCGTTCCCATCTGAGCCAGTTCCGATGGCCCGCCAGACAACAGCAGGTGGCGGTGGGCGAGGAAGGCGGCGAAGAGGAGCAGCGCGGCCAGGGGCAACAGCCAGAGGCGCAGGGCCGCCCGCGGGCCGCGTGTCACGGCCAGATGCAGGAGCAGGGGCGGAATGAGGAAGTAGCCATACCAGGAGGTCAGGCATCCGAGCGCGACGCCCGCCAGACACAACATCAAGTCGCGGCGTGCCTGGGAGCCAAGCCAGGCGAGATAGGCGTAGACGGCGGCGAGTGAGAAAAAGAGGGCCTGGGAGCCGTAAGGTTCGACGTGCGCTCCATAGTAGGTCCCGGCGGGCATCACGGCGAAGATCACTGTTGCCAGCACGGCCACGCTGGGCCCGAACCAGCGCCGTGCGATGAGGAATACGAGGAGAAGCGAGGCGAGCGAGAAGGCCAGCGGGACGGCGCGCGCGCTGGATTCGCCGCCGCCGAAAATGCGGTAGCTCAGCGAGAGCAGCCATACCTGAAGCGGCGGGTGATGATAGTAATACTCAAAGCGTTCCGGCGGCACCATGCCGCCATTGGCGACGGGTCCGAGTCGCGTGGCGGCGAAGCCATGGGTGACGTAGTTATGCGCGATGAGGCCATAGACGGCGCCGCCCCAGCCGTTATGGCCGCCTTGCCAGGGATCGTGGAACCGGTGAAACCGCGCCGCAACGCCTGCCAGGACGCATGAGGAAGCGGCCAGGAGAAATACCAGGCGGAGCACGCGGCTGGAGGGCATTGTTCGATGTTCGCACCTCTACGGGACGGCGCGGGGCGTATGCTGAGGTGTGGTTACCGATCTGGGTGAGGTATTCCGGCTCGGGACGGAGAAGGCCGGGGAGAACCTTGCGTTCCGGCGGTTTCTCGCCAATCATCACTATCCGAGCGGTCCGTTTCAGATCATCGCGCAGGAGGTGCAATCGCATGTGGACTGCACGGCGTGCGCGAATTGCTGCCGGCATGGCGAGGTGGCGGTGAGCGGGGAAGACATCGCGGCGATGGCGCGGCATTTGGGGACGACAGTGGAGGAGGTGGAGCGGCTCTACCTGGTGGGTGTGGCGGGGGCTCCGGCGCAGCATGAGTTGCGGACGACGGAGGCGGGGTGCCTGTTTCTGGATGGGACGTTGTGTTTGATTTATGAGGCGCGGCCGAAGGCGTGCCGGGAGTTTCCGCATGTGGCGACGGGGTCGCACACGCTGGGGTCGAGGCCCGCATCGCACGACCGGTGGGCGGCGATGTGCCCGATCGTGTACAACGCGATTGAGGCGTATAAGCGCGTGACGGGGTTTCACGCGCGCGCGGCGGCGCAGACCGGGGACGGTTAGAGATTGGCCAAGCGAGAGCTTGCGTCGCCGAAGCTGTCGAGCTGGATGTCCAGGCGATCCATGAGCGAGAGGAAGAGGCTGCAAAGCTTGCGGTTCTCATCGCCTGCGTTGAGGTAGTCGAGGGTGCGTCCGGTTTTGAGCGTGCCGCCGAGGCCGCCGGCGAGGACGAGGGGGAGACGCGTGTTGTCGTGCTTGCGGCCGATCCACATGTTGTTGATCCACATCAGGCAGGAGTGGTCGAGCACGGTGCCGTCGCCTTCGGGCATGGCGTCGAGCTTGGTGGCGAGGTAGGCAAGCTGGCTCAGGTGGAAGCGCGAGATGCGCTCGTAGCCGCCGCTGGAGTTGTCGTGCGAGGCGGCGTGGTGGCCGTCGGTGACTTCGAGGAAGGGATAGTAAAGCGCGGAGAGGTCGCGGGCGAGCAGGAGTGAGGCGACGCGCGTTTTGTCGGTTTGGAAGGCGATGGCGATGATGTCGCACATGAGGCGGGCGTGTTCGCGGAGGTCCTCGGGGAGGCCGTTGGCGGGGCGCTCCATGGCGAGGAGGGGTTTGTTCTTGCCCTTGGCGGCATCGGCGGCCTTGTCTTCAGCGCCGCGCATGCGTTCAACGCGCTTTTCCACTTCTCGCACGCTGGTGAAGTACTCGTCGAGCTTGGCTTTGTCGGTGGCGCTGATTTGCGTGCCGAGCGAGGCGGCGTCCTCTTTCACGCGGTCGAGGATGCTCATGTTGCGCAGGCTGCCGCGGTTTTCAAAGAGGTTGTCGAAGGCGAGCGAGGGGTAGACTTCGACGGGGACGGGCGAGTCGGGGCTTTGCCAGGAGATGTGCGAGCTGTAGGCCATCGAGAAGTTGGTCTCGTGATAGCCGGTCATGGGCTGTTCGCAGGCGAGGATGATGCTGGATTGGGCGGTGTCCTGGCCGATTTTGTTGGCGATGACCTGGTCGACGGTGATGCCGGCGCGGATGATGGCGCCCTTCTGTATGACGGCGCCGGAGAGCAGGCTGCCGGTTTGGGCGGGGTGAATTCCCTGCCCCGTGGCGCGCTTCTGGAAGAGGCCGTGGACGACGTTGATCTTGTGCTTGAGCGGTTCGAGGGGGGCGAGGGTTTTGCCGAGCGTCATGGCGGGGCCGTCGCCTTCGGCGGACCAGTGATCCTCGTTGACGCCGTTGCCCATGAAGAGGACGGCGAAGCGCTTGGGGTAGGGCGAAGCGGTGCTGGCGCCGGCGGCGCGGGCGAGGGATTCCATCCATGGCAGGCCCATGGCGACTCCTGCGCCGCGCAGCAGCGTGCGGCGGGAGAGTGGGGTGGGTTTCGTGCGGATCATCCTAGTCGCCTCCTGATTGCGCGCTGGCAACCCTGCGGTTGCGGAACTGTTCGCTGGTGACGATGGGCTCGACGAGGGCGGCAAAGCGATTGCCATTGGCGGTGAGCGATTGCTTCATGCGTTCCAGCACCTCTTCGTCGGACAAGATGAGCGAGCGGCCGAGGGCAAAGGCGAGCAGCTTGCGGCAGAGATTGTCGACGAACTCTCTCTCGCGATTCTGTTGAATATATCGTAATACGGCTTCGTAGCCGCTGCCTTGCGTGCCGTTGGGGAAGTCGGCGGTGGTTTGGACGGGGCGGCCGGCGAGGTCGTTGGCGCGGCGTTCGCCGATGGGCCCGTAGCCTTCGAAGGCGAGCCCGAAGCTGTCGAAGCGGGAGTGGCAACTGGCGCAGGCGGGGTTGTCGCGGTGTTTGGCGAGCATGTCGCGCAAGGGAAGGTCGCTCTTGGCTTCGTCGGCGGGGAGTTCGGGGACGTTGGGCGGCGGAGGCGGGATGACTTCACCGAGAACGCGGCGCACGACCCAGTAGCCGCGCTTGACGGGGCTGGTGCGGAGGCCGGGAGCGTTCTGGGTGAGGAAGACGGACATGGGGAGGAGTGCGCCGCGGCCATAGGCGGAGGCGTCGGGGATGTGGGTCCACTCGCCGGCGGCGGGCGGATTGGGGATGCCGTAGTGTTTGGCCAGCGGGGCGTTGACGAAGGTGTCCTTGGCGTAGAGGAGATCGAGGATGGGGCGGTTGCGTCGGATGATGTCCTCAACGAAACGGACGGGCTCTTCGAACATGGCCTGGCGGAGGTCGTTATCGAAGGAGGGGAAGCGGGCGCGGTCGACGGCGTTGTGGGATTCGAAGCGGCGGAAGTCGAGCCAGTTGCCGGCGAACTCGGTGGCGAGGCCACGGGCGCGGGGGGCGGCGAGGAGGATCGACTCGATCAGCGCCGATTCCTCGCCGCAGATATAGGCACCGGCGCCACGACGCAACTCGATGAAGCCCGCTTCGACCAGTTTCAGGCGTTCGAGCAAGACGATCTCGCGAGTCAG
>JAFLBB010000128.1 GCA_017304135.1 Acidobacteriota bacterium
GGCGCGGGCGGCGCGTTGGGCGAGGGGCGAGACGGCGGCGGCGGCGAAGGGCAGGCGGAGGAGTTGGCGGCGGGTGGGGTGAGTGGGCTGCATGGGTCAGGTCCTGGCGACGGTTTCTACGATGGCATCGCCGCTGCGGAAGAGTTCGGGTTTGATTTGGGCGCCGATGCCGGGCGTTTCGGGCGGGGTGACGTGGCCGTCCTTGGGTACGGGGACGTGGCCGACGAAGTAGGGGAACTGGTGGGTGTACTTCCAGTAGTTGCTCTCCATGATGAGGAAGTTCTGGAGGGCCGTGCAGAGGTGGACGGAGCTGAGATAGAGCAGCGGGCCGCCGCAGGTGTGGGGCGAGGTGGGCAGGAAGTAGGTGTCGCCCATGTCGGAGATGCGCTTGGCCTCTGACGGGCCGCCACACCAGGATAGGTCGTACATGATGACGTCGGCGGCTTCGAGCTCGAAGTATTCGCGGTATTCGTAGCGCGTGGCGAGCGTTTCGCTCATACAGATAGGGACGCTGGTTTCGCGGGCCAGGCGCGAGTAGGCGCGGGCGTTGTTCATGAGCATGGCGTCTTCGAGGTACATGATGCCGTGCGGTTCGAGGGCCTTGGCGATGCGGAGAGCGCTGGGGAGATCGAAGCGTCCCCAGCAGTCGACGCAGACGTCCATCTTCATGCCGGCGCGGTCGCGGATGTCTTTAATCCAGCCGAGGCCGCGGTCCAGCGCGGCGTTGGAAAGGTAGTGATCGGGGGCACTGAAGGGGTAGATCTTCATGGCCGTGATGCCGCGTTCGAGGAGGAAGTCGACGATGCGCGTGGTGTCGGGGCCCATCTTCATTTCGTTGATGGCCCAGTAGTCGGTGGTGGTGTTGTAGACGCGGACGCGGGGGCGGGTGCGGCCGCCGAGGAGGCGGTAGAGGGGGAGTCCCGTGGCCTGGCCGAGGAGGTCAAGCTGGGCCATGTTGACGGCGCTGAGGATGCGCATGTCGGCGCCGCCGGCGTTGCGCATGGCCATGGCGTGGTAGAGGGAGCGCCAGAGGCCGTCGAGGTCGCGCGCGTCTTTGCCGATGATCATGCGGGCGTAGTCCTTGAGTGCGCCCATTTCGCCCTGGTGAAAGGGATAGGTTTCGCCGGTGCCGATGAGGCCGTTGGTGGTGTGGAGGCGGACCCAGCAGAATTCTGCGCCGTCGGAGCCGCCCGAGCCGCCGCCGATCTTGATGTCCTTGCGGAACGTGACGGCGTCGATTTGTTTGATGGTGAGCGGTTCGGCTTGCGCGGCGGCGGCGAGGGCTGACGCCGATGCGAGAAAGCCGCGGCGGGTGAGCTTAGAGCGGGATGGCATGACGGTTGACATAGTCGTCCACCTTGGAGAGTTCGGGGGTGCGCTGGTCGATGTAGTAGTAGCGCTCGGCGTAGTTCATGCCGTAGGGTGCGCCGGCTTCGCGTTCATCGTCGAGCATGAAGTGGCGGACGTATTCGCGGTCGGCGGTGCGGTCGTCGTTGCCTAAGATGGCGAGGCGTTTGCCTTGCGCGGCGAGTTTGGCGCGCAGGAGCGAGCCGTAGTTGCCGCCGCCCTGGGAGCGGCATTCGACGATGCTTTCGATCTTCTTCGCGATGTGGGTGGAGATGTCGACGACGCGGTTGAAGGTCTGGCCGGGGCGGGCGTAGAAGTAGTAGCGCTCCTTGACAGGGTGCGGCAGGATGCCCGCTTCGGCGTGTTCGGGATAGTCGACGTCCATGCCGGACATCCAGGCGGCCTCTTCGGCGGCGCGTCCGGTGACGGAGTGGTCGGGGTTCTCTTCGCCGTGGCCCCAGGGATTGAAGGTGACGATGGTATCGACCTTGAGGAAGCGGTAAAGGAAGATGAGGCGGGCGCGGAGGTCGAGCGTGGAGATGTTGTTCAGCTCGTGGTTCTGGTAGTAGAAGTGGAACACCTCTTTGAAGCCGAGGGCTTCGCCCACCTTAAAGTGTTCCTGCTCGTTGCTGAGGATGTTTTCGGCGGTGGTGTGGCCGCCGCACTTTTCATCGTTGGTAGTGCGGATCAGGTAGCCGGTGTAGCCTTCGGCGATGAGCTTGGCGCAGAGGCCGCCGGCGTAGAGCGGGACGTCGTCGAGATGGGCGTGGATGGCGGCGAAGACCTTGCCTTTGTGGGGCTGGCCGGGCTGGTCGCGGTCGAGAACGATTTCCTTCACATCGGCGCGTGCCATGTTATGCCTCCTAGAGCGTCACCGCGTTGGCGTCGACGTATTTGCGGATTTGTTCGGTGTAGCCGGGTTCGGGACCGATGTAGCGGAAGGCTTCGGCGTATTGGAGGCCGAAGCGCTGGCCTAGCAGACGCCAGTCTTCCATGAGAAAGTGCTTCACGTATTGGTGATTGGCTGACTCGTCATTGCCGCCGAGGATGGGGAGGCGTTTGCCTTGTTTGGCGAGTTCGGCGCGGAGGCGCGAGCCGGATTCGCCGGCCGGACCTTTGCCTTTGTTGGCGACGTTGCCCTTCACTTTCGTGTCGATGTAGGGGCCGATGTCGACGATGCGGTTTACCAGGTTGTGGCCGTTGGGGGAGCGGGCGTGGTAATACTTCTCGCGGACGTGGGCGGGTTTGAGGCCGGCGCGGTAGTGTTCGGGATAGTCCTTGCCTGCGCCGGAGAGCCAGCAGGCGGCCTCGGCGGCGCGGCCGGCGACGAGGTGATCGGGGTTCTCCTCGTAGTGGTTGTAGGGGTCCATGGTGATGAGGGTGTCCACCTGGAGGACGCGGAAGAGGAAGATGAGGCGGGCGCGGATTTCGATTTCGGCGCAGTCGTCCATGCGGTGGTTGCGGTAGTAGAAGGAGAAAGATTTCTTGCAGCCGAGGGCCTTGCCGACCTCGATGTTGTCGATTTCGTTTTGGACGACGCCGTAGCCGAGGGTTTTGCCGGCGGCTTCATCGTTGGAGATGCGGATGAGGTAGCCGGTGTAGCCTTCGTCGATGAGCTTGGCGACGAGACCGCCGGCGTAGAGCGGGATGTCGTCGGAATGGGCCTGGACGGCAGCGAAGACCTTGCCGTGATGAGGCTTGCCGGGAATGGGACGTTCAATCTTGAGGTCGTCGGCGTAGGAGTAGTAATCGGGGACGGTGAACGGGCTGTAGCCGGAGCGCTTATTGGCGTAAGCGGCGGCGGTGGCTTTGGCGGGCAGCGGGAGCGGGGCTACGCCGGGGGCGGCCTTGGCGGCTGCTGGGGGAAGCGCCGCGGATTGCTCCGCCGCGGCGGTCAGAGCGGCTCCGGCGGCGGCTGTGGCTGCGGTTTGCGTTAAGAATTTGCGTCGCTTCATCTCCGTCACCTCGCGCGTGTATTTTGACCTCGGCCCTGCCGGCGCCGGCCGGTTCAGGCTTGCGAGAGAGTATACACGCGCGGGGTAGCGGTTTGGCGGCAAGCGCGGCCGCCGCGCGCGCGTCACGTCGCCGCGCCGAGGCGGGCCGAGCGGGACTCAGTCGACGACGACGATCTTCCCGCGCATGCTGGGGTGGATCGTGCAGTGGAAGTTGAACTCTCCGGTCTCGGTGAAGCGCAGCGTGATGGCGCGGCCGAACTTCATGCGCCCGGAGTCCATGCCGCCGGGGAAATCGTCGGTGACGGTGTGGGCGGGGGCGTCCTCGTTGACGATGGTGACGGTGGTTCCCTTCTTTACGGTGAGCGTGTTGGGCAAAAAGCGGTAGCTGGTCATGACGATGTTGGGCACGGCGCCGCTGCCCTGGTGGATGGCGAGGCCGGTGCGGTAGGTGTAGTCGTGGTTCCTCTGAGCCTCGGTGTGGCAGACGGCGCAGGAGAACGAGTTCTCCGGGCGCGTCTGGTAGGAGCCGTCGGGCCGGTAGGCGACGTATTCCCACTCGCCGGTGCGGTTGGGGCCATACTCGACGCCAAAGCCGCGTTCCTTGCGCATGACGAAGAGGGTGGGGGTGGCGGCGGGGTCTTTTTGGAAGCGGCCCTGTTCGTCGAGGATGCAGACGCCGGCGGCGTCGCGCAGGCAGTTCCAGGTTTGCATGACGAGGATGGAGCCGTAGGGGTAGTTGGACTGTTCGCCATCCTTGACGTTGAAGGCGGGCGGATTGGCGAAGATGGTGCGCACCTGGCGGACGTCTGGGCGGTCAAAAACATAGAGAGCCGGCCAGTCCTGGTAGCCGGTGGGAAAGCCGACGCGGTCCACGGTGGGCGCGGGCGGATTTTGAGCAATGGCGATTGCGGCAAGCAAGGAAGCCGCGATGGCGGCTGAGAGGTTGAGTTTCATGAGTGTCCCCCAAAGGAGCGATTTGGTTGCGGGCTTCATTGTTCGTCCAGCGGCGGGGCGGCTGCAATGGATGAGTGCTAATTCTGATCTAATCTTGTAAACTCCTCGGTACATTGGCCTTATTCGGTTGTCTAACGAACCAGGGCAGCGAGTTGGATGAGGTGGGGGTAAGGATGCAGGGCATGGATTCGACGAAAACGAGTGAATACCGCTTCGGGCCGTTTGAGTTCAGCGGCGAGACGGGGGAGTTGCGGAAGTCAGGGACGCGGATTGCGTTGCCTCCGAAAGCGCAACAGTTGCTGGCCATTTTGCTGGAGCGGCGAGGGGAGATCGTGCGGCGCGAGGAGTTGCACAAGCGGTTGTGGTCCGACGGCACTTTTGTGGATTTCGAGAGTGGCCTGAACACGACGGCTAACCGGCTGCGCATCAAGCTTCAGGATTCGGCGGCGAATCCGCGCTACATCGAGACGTTGCCAAGGGTGGGCTACCGGTTTATCGGATCGCTGGAGCCGGCGGCCCGGGGTGAGTCGGAGGACGAAGCCGGGGCCGCCGGGATGGGCGAAGGAAGCGCGGTGGGGCGGCGGCGGATTCTGCCCTGGGTGGCGGCGCTGGCCGGATTGCCCGCGGCGGCGCTGGGCTGGCGGCTGGGGGCGCGGAGTGCGCGGAGTGGGGAGGTAGACTTTCGCGTGCTGACCTTTCGCCGAGGGCAGGTGACCGGCGCGCGATATGCCCAAAGAGGCGCGGCGGTGGTGTACTCAGCGGCATGGGAGGGGGGTCCGCAGCAACTGTACCTGCTGAACGGCGAGGGGCCGGAATCGAGGGCAATGGGATTTGCTGAGCATTCGCTGGCGTCGCTTTCACCCCGGGACGAACTGGCCTTGCTGAAATTTGGAGGCACGATGAACATCGCGGGAGGCGTGTTGCACCGGGTGGCGGCCAGCGGTTCAGCGGCGGAGTATGTGGCGCGCGGAGTGATGAGTGCGGACTGGACAGGCGATGGTGGCGGCCTGGTTGCGGTGAGAGCGGCCAACGGGGAGAACCATCTGGAAGCGCCTTTGGGAAAGGCTGTGCACCGCACGCACGGATGGTTGAGCAGTCCGCGAGTGGAGCCCGGCGGTGGGCGCGTGGCGTTTTTGGAGCATCCGTTCCGGCACGGGGAGAATGGGCGGGTGATGGTGTACGAACCGGGGGTGGGGGTGCGCGTGCTATCCGACGGTTGGGCCAGCGTGTCGGGGTTGGCCTGGCACGGGCCGACCAGGGAGGTCTGGTTCACGGGGGCGCGGGATAGCCGGCCGCGTTCGGTGTGGGCGGTGACGCTGGCAGGAACACTGCGCGCGGTGGCGCAAGCGCCCGGCGTGCTGACGCTGCGCGACATTGCACCGGATGGACGGGCTTTGGTGACGCGGGATACACGGCGGCTGGAGATGGCAGGACGTCTGGCGGGCTTCCGGGAAGAGCGCGACCTTTCGTGGCTCGACTGGTCGCGTGTGCAGGAGTTGAGCGCGGACGGGACGCTATTGCTGTTTGAGGAAAGCGGCGAGGCGGCAGGGAATCGCTCGATCGTGTATGTGCGGGACAACCGCGGCGGGGTGGTGGCGCGGCTGGGCGAGGGTGTGGCGATGTGCCTGGCGCCGGACGGGCTCACGGCGCTGGTGGGCCGCGAGGACCGCGAGCGGCTGGCGCTGGTGCCGTGCGCGGGAGGCGCGTACCGCTGGCTGAAGCAAGTGGGGCTGCGGTATCAATGGGCGCGGATCCTACCCGATGGCAAGAGTCTTCTGGCGCTGGCGGCGCGGCCAGGGAAGGGGCTTCGGTTGGTGCGGCATGAGTTGGACGGCGGGGAGGTGAGGGAGCTGAGCGGGGAGATGATGATCCGGAACCTGGCCATTGCGCCTGATGGCGAGACGGTTGCGGTACTGGCTCCTGGAGGAGAACTGATGTTGTACCCGCTGCAACGCGCGGCTCCTCCCGTGCACATCCCCACTCCGGAACCGCTGGCGCCGCTGCTGTGGTCAGCCGACGGCTCGTCGATGGCGGTGCAGCACCTGAGCAGGGCGATGGACGCCAGCGCGCGGCTTTCCTGGCTGCGCGTGGCCGGCGGCGGCTTGCAGCCATGGAAGACGCTGCGCCCGGCCGACCCGGTGGGCGTGAACTCCATCACGGGTGTTGTGCTCTCGCGGGATGGCTCGCAGTATGTGTACTCCTACCGGCGTGTGTTGTCGGAGTTATTCGCGGCCAGCGGCTGGGGATGAGCGCAATGGGCGCGTTTCCGCTTGACCTGTCTACAGCTTTACAGTGGAAGCTGGTCACGACGCGATGCTTACCATCACCGCATTCGCCCGCCAGGCCGGTTTGAGCCGGACGGCGGTGCTCTATTACGAGTCAATCGGGCTGCTGCCCAAGGCAGCGCGCACAGCGGGCAACTACCGGACCTATGGCGAAGCGCACCTGGAGCGGTTGCGGCAGATCCGTGCGTACCGCAACGCGGGGCTGAAACTCGACGACATCCGGGCTCTGCTAGCGCAACCGGCGGGGGCCGGAGCGACGGGCGTGCTGGAGCGGCGGCTGGGGGAGCTCAGCCGGGAGATCGAACGGCTGCAGGACCACCAGCGGGCGATTGTGCGGCTGTTGGGGCATCGCGATTTCTTGCGAAGGAGACGTGACATGACGAAAGACAAGTGGGTTGCCATTATGCGGGCGACCGGTTTCACCGAGGAGGACATGCAGCGCTGGCACCGGGAGTTTGAGCGGGAAGCGCCGGCCGACCACCAGGAGTTCCTGGAGTACCTGAAGATTCCGGCGGCGGAGATTAGCCGCATCCGGGCGTGGAGCCAGGGGGCAACGGCGAAGTAGGCAGGCAGCGGCCAGATAGCGGCGGGGTGCGGGCGGGCGGCCGGTGTTATGCTGATGCGCATGCTGAAACTGACGCTACTCTGCCTGGCCTGCACCCTCGTGCTGGGCGCTGTTGAGCTGCCCTCGAAGAAGTTTCTCGACCTGGGGGCGATTAAGAAACTGGTGGCCACGGCGGAAGCCGAAGCGGCCAAACGCAATGTACAGGTGACGCTGTGCATCATGGACGAGAGCGGGAACCTGCTCTTTCTGCAGAAGGCCGACGGGGCGGGGCTGAACACGATTCAGTTTGCGCAGAAAAAGGCCCGATACGCCGCTTTGTATGGACGGCCGTCGAAGGCCGCCGCCGATGCACTGGCGGGCGGGAACCTGCAGGTGCTGGCATTCCCGGACGGATTTCCGAACCAGGGCGGGCTGCCGATCAAAGTGGATGGGCGCACGATTGGGTCGATGGCGGCAAGCGGTGCACCGTCGGAGGTGGATGAGGCGATCTGCCAGGCGGCGATTGACGCGCTACTGAAGTAGGCAATCGGGCGGCGGTCAACATGGCCCTAAGCGTGCAATCAGTTATGCAGGGTAAATCTCCATGTTGACACTTAACTCCAACCGGTTGTTCTTGATCGCGTTGCTCGTGACAGGGGCCATGTTGCTCGTCTTCCCCTATGCACTGGCAGCGCAAAACAAAGAAATCAAGCAGGTGCCGATTTCGGGCTCAGACCCGAGCAGCGGCGCGGCGATGTATAAGACGTATTGTGCCGTTTGCCACGGCACGGCGGGCAAAGGCGATGGTCCGGCGGCAGCGGCGCTGAAGGTTGCGCCGGGTGACTTGACCCGATTGTCCAGAAACAACGGCGGGAAATTCCCCGAATTGCGGGTGTACGGAATCCTGGAAGGGACGGTTACCTTGCCCTCTCACGGAAACCGCGAGATGCCCATGTGGGGCGATCTGTTCCGTTCGTTGCAGCGCAGCGACAGCTCGAACATCCAACTGCGTCTGCGAAACCTGACCGAGTATGTGAAGTCGATTCAGGCGAAGTAGGCGTGCGGACCGCCGGGCCTGTTGCAGTGCCCGGCGGCCGTCGTCTCAGCGCCAGTGCTTAAGGAAGTCGAGGACGAACGCGTCCCGGCGCTCGCGGACGGCGGTGGCGTCGCGTTTGGTCCAGTCGTAGAATCCGCGGCCGGTGGAGACTCCTGTCTCGCCGGCCTCGATTTTTTGGGAGATGAGGACGGGCGGCGAGGGCAGGTTGTAGAGGTCGCGGGCGGCGTTGGTCATGACGGCGCCGGCGAGAGCGAGGCCGACCATGTCGGCGTGTTCGAACATGCCGTAGACGGGCAGGCGCAGGCCGAAGCCGAGCTTTGCCGCCATGTCGATGTCCTCAACGTCGGCAATACCCTCCTGTGCGATGTAGACGGCTTCGCGCCAGAGGGCCATTTGGAGGCGGTTCCCGAGCTGGCCTGGACGATCCTTCTTGACCATGACGACGGCTTTGCCGCACTGGGTGAGCAGGGCGCGGAGCTGTTCGGCGAGGGCGGGGTCGGTCTTTTCACCGCGCACGATTTCCACCAGCGGCATGATGTGCGGGGGGTTCCAGAAGTGCGACGTCATGACGCGCTCGGGGCGGGTGCACTGGGCGGCGACTTCGGTGATGCTCAGGCCCGAGGTGTTGCTGGCGAGGATGGTCTCCGGCGGTGCCCAGGCGTCGAGTTGCGCGAAGAGCGACTGCTTGAAGGCCATGTCCTCGGGGGCGGACTCGATGATGAGGTCGGCGTGGCGGGCGGAGTCTTCGAGATCGTCGCCCGAGGTGAGCGATTCGCGGGCAAAGGCGCTTTGTTCAGGCGTCACCAGGCCGTGGGCTTCGAGGATGGCCAATTGGGCGTGAGCTTTGGCGAGGCCTTCGCGGGCGGTTACGTCGCTGCGGCTGATGATGCGCGCCCAGACGCCGCCGAGGGCGAGGGTGAGGGCGATGCCCGGACCCATCATGCCGGTGCCGATGACGGCGGCGCGGTCGAAACGTCCGCCAGGCATCAGAGGCGGTCCTTCAATTCGATGAGCAGGGAGCGGTAGGGCTTCGCGCCGAGGTTCTTCAACACCGGCGCATCCTCGCCGCGGTCGTGCCAGAGGACTTCGCCCGATTTGCGCGTGCGGACGGTCTTTTCGCCGGTCTTGGAGTCGGTGCGTTCGTATTCGCAATCGTCGAGGAAGACAATCACCTGGTCAGTGGGCCGGATGTGGCGTTCGCGCGGTTTGCCGGGTTCGTAGGTGACCTCGGAGACGCGCACGCGGACATTCTCAAGAAGCAGCTTTTTGGCCATGGAGTTCATTATCCTCTGGGCACGTATTTCTCGCGCACGAGGAAGACGTAGGAGGCGATGCCGGTCATGAGGAAGAAGCAGATGGCCCACATGGGGGCGTCGTAGCTGCCGGTCCATTTGAGGAGATAGCCGGTGAGGCTGGCGGCGACGATGCCGGGGACGTTGGCGGCGAAATTCTGGACTCCCACGAGGCGGCCGATGGCGGCGCCAGGGAGGAGGGTTTGGGTGAGGGCCCAATAGTTGGCCGTGACCAGGCCGAGGCCGCTGAGGGAGAAGATGGCGAAGAAGAGGGCGACATCCTGGGAGTTAGACAGCGCACCGATGATTTCGGTGGAGGCGGTGAGGAAGCCGGCGATGATGAAGCCTTTGCGGACGCGGACGGGGTTCCAGCCACGGTCAATGAGGCGGTCGGCGGCAAAGCCGGCGAGGGTGGCGACGACGGCCATGCCGAGCAAACTGAACGCGGTGTAGCTGCCGGTGGCTTTGAGGTCGAGGCCGCGGCGTTCGGCGAAGTAGGAGGGCAGCCAGGTCATGGAGAAGTAGGTGAAGTACTGGTAGCAGAAGGTGCCGATGAGGGTGCCGATGATGACGGGGCTGCGCAGGAGGCGGCCGAAGGGCACGGTGGAGCCGGGAGAGGCGGACTTTTTGGCTTCCGCTTCCAGTTCGCGGTCGTTGTCCTTGACGAGGAGGATCCAGGGGCCGATCCAGATGAGGCAGCCGAGGCCGAGGATGAGGAACATGTTCTGCCAGCCGAAGTTGGCCAGCAGGTGGGCGGCGAGGTAGGTGCCGATAGCCGGGCCGAGCTTGGCGGCGCCCATGAAGAGGCCGATCATGAGGCCGCGCTGGTTTTCGGCGAAGTTATAGCGGATCCAACGCATGCCGGCGGGGGTGATGCAGGCTTCGCCGACGCCAAGCAGGAGGCGGATGGCGAACAGTTGCCAGAAGCCGCCGACAAAGGCGGTGGCGGCCGAGAGCAGGCTCCAGAAGGTGAAGCTCCACACCCAGGGCCACTTCACGCCATAGCGGTCAACAAACCAGCCGGCGGGGATCTGGAGGAGGGCGTAGGTGATGAAGAAGCCGGAGTTGAGCCAGCCGCGGGACTCGGGGGTGAGGTCAAAGAAGAGCTGGAAGTCCTTTTGGGCGAGGGCGACCGAGAGGTTGACACGGTCAAAGTAGGCCACCATGTAGCCGACGCAGAGCCAGATCATGATGACCCAGCGGCGGGACATGGTGGTAGTGTTTCCGGCCGGGGGAGCTGTGGAGGATGCTTGCATGGGAAGTTGTTCACAATATCACGGCGGGGCGGGAGGCGGGACTGGCACGGGTTTGGCTGCATGATGGCGCGGCGCGGGCTGCGCGACGGCGCGGCGCGGGCTGCATGCAGGTGCGGAGTTGGCTGCATGCTGGCGCGGTGCGAGCGGCCTCGTGCGGGCGATCGTTAGCGCGCGGCGCGGACAATGGCGGCCACCGAGGGGTGGGCAAAGCGGCGTTCGGCGGAGATGGCGACGACGCGTTCGCGCAGCTCGGCCACCTCGCCGACGAGCGACACGCCGTAGTTGCGCCGGATCATGTCGGCGATACTCATGGGCGCGGGGAAGACACCGAGGCCGGCCTGACCGAAGGCCTTCATGACGGAACTGTCCTGGAATTCGCCGGTGAGCTTGGGGCGGAGGGATTGGGCGTCGAGCCAGGCTTCGAGCGGACGGCGCAGGGCGGCGCCTTCCGAAGGGAGCAGGAACGGCACGCCATCGAGGGAGCGGGGGAAGCGCCGCCGGAGGCGGGCGGCGAGGCGGGGGGCGGCAAAGATGCCGGCGGGGCTGTCGTTGAGAACCTGGTGGAAGACCTTGACGCGGACGGTGGGGGGCGGAGGAGCGTCGCTGAGGACGAGGTCCAGGTCATGGGTGACGAGGGCGGCCAGAAGGCGCTCCGGGGTGTCTTCGCGGCAGACAAGGTAGGGCGGCTCGTCGACGGCCATGGCGGGGGCGAGAAAGCGGTGGACGGCGATTTTGGGGAGGAATTCATTCACGCCAACGACAAAGCGCGGCGGCCGGCCGGCGGGGCGGCCCTGGACGGCGGCCATGAGCTCGCGCCCGACCGAGAAGATGGCCTCGGCGTGGCCATAGACCATGCGCCCGAATTCGGTGAGGGCGAGGCGGCGGCCCTGGCGTTCGAAGAGCTTCGCGCCAAGGGCCTCCTCGAGGGCGTGGATCTGCATGCTGAGAGTGGGCGGTGCGAGGCGAAGCAGTTCCGATGCCGGGCCGAGTCCGCCGTGGCGGGCGACATTCCAGAAGTAGAACAGGTGGTGGTAGTTGAGCCAGGTTGGGGATTCCATCACTTCCAGTTTATCGAAGTGTTCGTTCCAAACTTTCTGATTGTTGAAGAAAGGCGGAATCCGTATTGTGGAGTCAAGGAGAAACAAACCTCATGAACAAAACCCTGACCCTGATGACGATGGCGCTGGCGGCGACGATGGCCACGGCGACCGAACCGGCTTCCGGCTCTGCCTCGCCGCTGCGCGAGCTGATGAGCGAAGCCAAAGCCTTTGAGATGCAGGCCCGCGAAGCCAGCCAGATGCTGAAGAACAAGAAATTCGACGTGACGGCGCTGCAGCAGGCCCTGGACAGGAAGGGCGAGACGCTGGGCAAGCTGCAGAGCCTGGCGGCGTCGTATGAAGCCGGGGCGGCGAACCTGACCCCGGCGCAGCAGAAGGATTGGGAAGCCGTGAAGACGAAGATCAAGCTGCTGGAGATCTTCCACGGCACCAAGAACGAACTGGTGGCCCAGGACGCCAACAGGAACCGCGGATTGCTGCGGGCGCACGCCCAGGGGCTGGCCCTGCGCGCCGGGGCCCTGCAGAAGACGTTGCAGCGCCTGAATCCCTGAGGTTTCCGCGCCGGATAAACCCCCCGGCCGGATGCGGGCGGAGCCGTGAGCCAGTCCACGGCCCGCCCTTTTTTTTGCTAGAACATTTCCCAGCCGGAATGTTTGACTTGCCGCCCCGCACGAAGATGTAGAGAATATAGGTGGCTGCTTTGCCCAGAGGTAAGACGTTCATAACGGGCTGTAGGAAATGAGGCAATCATGCAATTGAGAGTGCTGGCGTTCGTGCTCGCCGGAGGGAAAGGCACGAGGCTGTACCCGCTGACCAAGGAGCGCGCCAAGCCCGCGGTGCCCTTTGGCGGGCAGTACAGGATCGTCGACTTCGTCCTGAGCAACCTGGTGAATTCGGGGATCTATTCAATTTATGTCCTGATTCAGTTCAAGAGCCAGTCGTTGTTGCAGCACATGCGGGATGGTTGGGAGTTCAACCACCTGCTGAAGAGCCATTTCGTGATCCCCGTGCCGGCGCAGATGCGGACGCAGGGGGAGAACTGGTATCGCGGTACGGCCGACGCCATCTACCAGAACATCAACCTGATTGAGCAGGCTGATCCGCATGTGGTGGCCATTTTCGGCGCCGACCACATCTACCGCATGAACATCCGCGAGATGATCGAGTTTCACGAACGCAAGAGGGCCGAGGTGTCGATTGCGGCGATTCCGGTGGCCAAGGAGTTTGCCAAGGAGTTCGGCGTGATTGAAGCCGAAGCCGACGGCAACATCCTCAGTTTTGTCGAGAAGCGGGCTGACGCGCCGACGATTCCGGGCGACCCGGAGCGCGTGTACGCCTCGATGGGCAACTATGTGTTTTCGACGCGGACGCTGCTGCGCGAACTGTACGCCGACGCGCAAGACGAGAACTCCTCGCACGATTTCGGACGCGACATTCTGCCCCGCCTGATTGGCCGCTGCCCGATGTACGCCTACGATTTTCAGACGAACCGTATTCCGGGCGACCCGATTGACGGCGAGGTCTACTGGCGCGACGTGGGGACCATCGACGCCTACTACGAGGCCAATATGGACTTGCGCGCGGTCTCTCCGGCGCTGAACCTGTTCAACCGGCAGTGGCCGCTGCGCACGGCCGGCTATGACGACCCGCCGGCCAAGTTCACCTTCGACGAAGACGGGCGGCGCGGCCAGGCCATTGACTCGGTGGTTGCCGGCGGCTCCATTCTCTCTGGCGGCACGGCGCGCAACTGCGTGATCGGGCGCGGCGTGAAGATGCACGCCGGTTCGCTGGTGGAGAATTCGATCATTTTCGACAACTGCGATATCGGCCGCCGTGCGAAGGTGCGCAACGCGATTCTCGATAAGAACGTGCGAATCCCATCGGACACGATGATCGGCTATGACCTGGCAAGCGACCGCAAGCTCTATCACGTCACCGAATCAGGCATTGTAGTGGTGGAAGGTAACCGCTCGGCGGTGGACATTTCGTCGATTCAAATCTGATGGCGGGGATTCTGCTGGTGGCCGTGGGGAGCGCGGCGGGTGGTGTGTGCCGCCTGCTGATGTCGCGTTGGATGTTGCATGCGCTGGGTGACGTGTTCCCGTGGGCGATTCTTCTGGTCAACGTG
>JAFLBB010000129.1 GCA_017304135.1 Acidobacteriota bacterium
CCTTCTGCTCATCCGTCAGGTCAATGTCCTCATCGCCCAGATACAGCTTGTCCACCTCGACAAACTCCACCCCGAAGGCGTAGTTCATCCCCGCCGCCCGCGCCAGCTCGCGCCCCACCTCGCGGTAGTCGGTCCGCGTCATTCCCCAATCCACTTCGTTCAGCACCACCACATCGGCCTCGCGCAACCACCCGGCCTGTTTGCGCGCCTCGGCCAGCGCGTTGCCGCTCATCGCCACCTTCTCCTCCTCGTGCCGCTTGGCCGCCTCCTTCATCAACCCATCGCCATCGGTGAACGCCATCCGCACCAGGTCAAACTCCTGCCCGCGCTCGATGTTCCACATCGCCGTCCGCAACAGCGGTCCCAGCCCCGGCCACTCCGGCCTCACCGGCTTTGCCCCCGCCTCGGCCGCGCTGTTGTCGATCACCGGTGTTGTCAGCAGCCGCTGCAGCTTACTTCCCAAATCCCCCGACGGCACCGCATCGTCTGCCAGCGCGCGCAGCTCGGCAAACGTCAGCAACTCCGGCTTCTGCGCCGCCGCCCGCTTCGTCTGCGCCCCTGCAATCACGGCGCACAATGCCGCCGCCGCCAGCAATCTCCCTGTGTAGCCCATCTCTCTAAGATAGAATCCCAGCATGCTCCGCCGCACCTTCCTCGCCGCCTCCACCGCTCCCCTGTTCGCCCAGGCCCCTGCCCGCCCCAACATCCTCCTCATCCTCGCCGACGACCTCGGCTACGGCAACCTCGGCTGCTACGGCTCACGCGACATCCAAACCCCCAACCTCGACCGCCTCGCCGCCCAGGGCACCCGCTTCACCCAGGCCTACGCCGGCTCCACCGTCTGTGCCCCTTCGCGCTGCTGCCTCATGACCGGTCTCCACACCGGCCACGCCGTCATCCGCGGCAACGGCCGCCGCGAACTCACCCTCGACACCGGGCACACCACCATCACCGAGGTCCTCAAGCGCGCCGGCTACCGCACCGGCCTCTTCGGCAAATGGTCGCTCGGCGGCCTCGGCACCTCCGGCTATCCCACCGCCAAGGGCTTCGACGAGTGGTTCGGCTTCTTCTCCCAAACCCACGCCCACAACTACTACCCTGAACACCTGCTCGAAAACGACCACGAGTTCCTCCTCCGCGGCAACTCCGCCACCCAGCGCCGCGACTACGCTCACGACGTCATCCTCCAGCGCTGCCTGCGCTTCCTCGAAGGCCCGCCCAATGCGCCCGCGAAACCCTTCTTCTGCAAGCTCTCCCTCACCATTCCCCACGCCAACAACGAAATGGGCCGCGACACCGGCAACGGCATGGAGGTCCCCGACACCGCTCCCTACACCGCCCGCAACTGGCCCGCCCCCGATAAGAACTTCGCCGCCATGATCACGCGCATGGATAAAGGCATCGGTCAGATCCTCGACCTGCTCCAATCGCGCGGCCAGCTCGACAACACCCTGATCGTCTTCACCTCCGACAACGGACCTCACCGCGAAGGCGGCCACAACCCCGACTTCTTCGACGACAACGGTCCCCTGCGCGGCATCAAGCGCGACCTCTATGAAGGCGGCATCCGCGTCCCCGCCATCGCCCGCTGGCCCGGCCACATTCCCGCCGGCAAGGTCTCTGATCAGGTGTGGGCCCACTGGGATCTCCTCCCCACGCTAGCCTCGGCCGCGGGTGAATTCGCCCCCGCCGGCATCGACGGCATCGACATGATGACCGCCTGGACCGGCCGCCCCAACCAGCCCCAGCACGAATCTCTCTATTGGGAGTTCCACGAACGCGGCTTCCAGCAGGCCGTCCGCTTCGGCGATTGGAAAGCCCTCCGCCTCAAACCCGGCGCCCCACTGGAGCTCTACAACCTGAAGACCGACATTGGCGAAACGCGCAACACCGCCGCCGCCAACCCCGGTGTCGTCAAGCAAGCCGAAGCCCTGCTAGCCAAGGCCCGCACCGATTCCCCCGATTGGCCGGTGAAGGCCGGCTGAGCCGCGCGCGTCACCGAGCCGGCCCTCAGCCCGGATGTTTCAGTGCGATCGCAGCGAGCAGTGAGGAGAGCCTTGTGAATGCAAGGCGCGCGAAGGGTGCCGGACGCAGGCGTACGGGAACAGTACGTCGAGGACCACCGGCGAGCGCAACGCAGCAGTCGCGCGGTGATCACGCTCCGCGGCCGATGGCTGGTGAAAGTTCCGGGCTAGATCCTGCTCGCCGCCAGCGTCCGCTCCACCGTTTTGATCAAGATCTGCCGGTCAATCGGCTTGCTGATAAACCCCTGCATGCCATGCCGCGCGCAGTTCTCGCGATGCTCATCGGCCGAGTTGGCGCTGACGGCCACAATCGGCGTCGCCGCGTGATGCGCCAGGCGCCGGATGGCCGCTGTCGTTGCCAGCCCGTCTTGCCGCGGCATCTGCAAGTCCATCAGCACCAGGTCAAACTCCTGGTCGCGCGCAATCTCCACCGCCTCTTCGCCGCCCCCCGCCGTCACCACCTCATAGTGCTCGCGGCTCAATACGTGATGCACGATCTGCTGCGCGATGGCGTTGTCGTCCACGTGCAAGATGCGCCGGCTCGTCCCATGTTGCCGCGGCACCAGGTGCGGCCGCGCCAGTGTGTCCTGCGCCGCCGCCTTCACCGGCGCCAGCACCGTGAACACGCTCCCCTTGCCGGGCTCGCTCTCAGCTTGAATCAACCCGCCCATCTTGCGCGCCAGCTTGTCGGCGATGGCCAGCCCCAGCCCTAAGCCGGAATACGAACGCGCCAGCCCGTTCTCCAGTTGCGAGAAGGAGTCGAAGATCTGGATCAACTGGTCGCTCGGAATCCCAATGCCCGTGTCGCGCACCTCGATGCGCAGCGTCCGCTCAAAGGCCCCCGCGGCCGCCGCATCGCAGCTCATCCGCACCTCCACCGAGCCTTCATGGGTGAACTTCAAACCGTTCTGCACAATCTGCCAAACCGCCTCGCGCAGATGCCGCGCCGAGCCGATCACCGTCGCCGGCACGGAGTCGTCCACGGTCAGCTCCCACGCCAGGCCCTTCATCGCCGCCCGCGTCCCGGCTTCCTCCCCGATCGATTGCGCCAGTTCACGCGGGGCAAACTCGGATGACTCAAACCGGTACGTCCCCGCCTGCAGCGCCGAATAGGCCAGCACCGAGTTCAACACCTCAAGCAAATGCAGCGCGCACTCCCGCGCCGCCCGCACATACTCGCCCTGATCCGGCAAGAGCTCGGTCTCCAGCAGCAGGTCCGTCATCCCCAGCACACCGCTCAACGGCGTGCGGATCTCATGGTTCAGGCTGGCCAGGAACTGCCCCTTCAGCCGCTCCAGTTCGTCACGCTGCATCACCGACAGGGGAAACGGGTAGCCGCCGGGAAAAGACGTAGGTTCAGTTGCCATATGCGTTCGCTTACAGAATTGCGCTGAGCTTCTACTATCGGCCTCGCGCCTCAGGGAGTTTAGAGGCCGATCCCCTGCTTTTTACCTAGTGCGCTCCGCGCCGGCCCGGTGCGCGGCGCCATCCGATATACTCTCCCCCATGCATCGCCGCGAATTTCTCTCTTCCATCGCCTCCACCGCCGCGAGCGCCGCTCTCCACGGCCTTGCCCCCGCCGCCATCGCCGCCATCGATGCGGACTCGCGCCAGGCCACAGGCGTCAAGATCGGCGAGGTGTCCCACAACGGCGCGCTGGCCTGGATGCGCCTCACCGAACGCCCCACCCGCCAGGCCGACGGCGAACTGCGCCGCGGCAACGTGAAGCCGTTCCCCGAAGGCCGCTCCACGCGCGAGTTGGAAGGTTCCACCCCCGGCGCTCCCGGCGGCGTGCGCCTGCGCTACTCCACCAAAGCCAACCTCGCCGCGGCGCGCGACACCGGCTGGCTCACCGTTTCCTCCGAGCGCGACTTCTCCCACCAGTTCCTGCTTGGCGACCTGCGGCCCGACACCGAGTACTTCTACTCGGCCGAAACACGCGACCCCGCGGGCAAGCTCCACGCACCCATCGCCGGCCGCTTCCGCACGGCGCTCGCGCCCGATTCGGCCAACGGTCTGCGCTTCTGCATGACCACCTGCCAGAAGTACTCGCAGCTCGATCACTCCGACGGCTTCCACATCTACAACTCCATGGGCGCCCTCGACCCGCGCTTCTACATCTCGGCCGGCGACATCGTCTATTACGACTCCGACGACCCGCGCGCCACCAACATCGAACTCGCCCGCTATCACTGGGACCGCATGTTCAGCTTCCCGCGCCACCGCGAGATGCTCGCCCACGTGCCCGGCTACTTTCTCAAGGACGATCACGACACGCTGACCAACGACGTCTGGCCTGAGATGAAGCTGAAGCCGGAGTACCGCATGAACTTCGCCGACGGCCTGCGCGTCTTCCGCGAACAGGCGCCGATGGGCCGCTCTACGTTCCGCAGCTTCCGCTGGGGCAAGACGCTGCAGCTGTGGTTCGTCGAAGGCCGCGATTTCCGCTCGCCCAACGACATCCCCGATGGCCCGGAGAAGACCATCTGGGGCGTCGAGCAGAAGCAGTGGCTGATGCGCTCGCTCGCCGAATCGACGGCCGACTGGCGCATCCTCATCTCGCCCACGCCCATCGTCGGGCCTGACCGCACCAACAAGGGCGACAATCACTCCAACAAGGAGTTCGCCTGGGAGGGCCGCCAGTTCCGCGAGTGGGCGCACAAGACGCTCGGCGATAACTTCGTGAACATCAACGGCGACCGCCACTGGCAGTATCATTCGGTGCATCCGGAGACGGGTACGCATGAGTTCTCCGTCGGCCCGGCAAGCGATTCGCACGCCGCGGGCTCACCGGGCGAGAACAAGAACTTCCACCGCTTCCACCGCATGCTGGGCGGCTTCCTCGAAGTGGAGACCCGCCGCGAGGGCAGGGAAGCGTTCCTCCACTTCCGCCTGCGCGATGTAATGGGCCAGCAGACCTACGCGCACACCTTCACGCGAGGCATCAAGAGCTAGAAGTCGCATCAGGGCCACCCGGCGTCATTTCCTGAAGACACTCACGGGAGCCGCCGCCTGGCGCCGGGCGAGAAGCTGTGGGGCAGTTAGCGGCGTGGCACTGTGGTGACCGGGGCGCATTCCGGTACAATCACAACTCATGAGCAAAACGTTGGGCCGTCTCGGCTGGGCGGCGATTGCCGTGCTGGGCGCGTACGCCTTTTCCGGGATCGCGTTGAACCGCGGTGAATCAGTGAATTCGATCTGGCTGGTGATCGCCAGCGTCTGCATTTATCTCATCGGCTTCCGCTTCTATGCGAAGTTCATCGCGGCGAAGGTCATGATCTTAAGCGACGCGCGCGCGACGCCCGGCGTGCGGCTGAGGGATGGCCACGACTTTGAGCCGACGAACAAATGGATCGTCTTCGGGCACCACTTCGCGGCGATTGCGGGGCCGGGTCCGCTCGTCGGTCCGACGCTGGCGGCGCAGTTCGGCTACCTGCCGGGGACGATCTGGATCATTCTCGGCGCGGTGTTGGGCGGCTGCGTGCAGGACTTCATCATTCTGTTTGGCTCGATGCGGCGCGACGGCAAGTCGCTCGGGCAGATGGCGCGCGAGGAGATCGGCAAGTTGGGCGGATTCACGGCGCTGGTGACGGTGCTGCTGATCATGATCATCCTGCTGGCGGTGGTGGCGCTGGTGGTGGTGAATGCGTTGAAGGACTCAGCGTGGGGCACGTTCACGATTGCCGCGACGATGCCCATCGCCATCTTCATGGGAATCTACCTGCGCTTCCTGCGACCGGGCAAGGTGATGGAGGTCTCCGTCATCGGCTTTGTGCTGGTGGTGGCGAGCATCTTCGGCGGGCAATGGGTAGCGGGCAATGCGACGTGGGCGCCATGGTTCACCTACGGCGGTCTGGCGCTGGCGTGGATGGTAATCATCTATGGCTTCTTTGCCAGCGCGCTGCCGGTGTGGCTATTGTTGGCCCCGCGCGATTACCTGTCGACGTTCGTGAAGCTGGGCGTGGTGCTCATGCTCGGCGTGGGGATTCTGTTTGTGCGGCCGGAGTTGCAGATGCCGCCGCTGACGCGGTTCACTGACGGCACGGGGCCGATCTTTGCGGGCAAGGTGTTTCCCTTCTGCTTCATCACGATCGCCTGCGGGGCGATTTCCGGATTCCATTCCCTGATTTCGAGCGGCACGACGCCGAAACTAATCGAGCGCGAATGGCATGCCTGGCCTGTCGGCTACGGGGCGATGGCGCTGGAAAGCTTCGTGGCCATCATGGCGCTGATCGCGGCCTGCGTGCTGGAGCCGGGCGTCTACTTCGCGGTGAACTCGCCGGCGGGCATTGTGGGCACGACGGCCGACGCGGCGGTGGCAACCATTTCCGGTTGGGGCTTCCCGGTAGCGACCGAAACAATGGCTTCGCTGGCGAAGGACGTGGGCGAGGAATCGCTCTTCTATCGCACAGGCGGCGCGCCGTCGCTGGCGCTGGGCATGGCGCACATCTTTGCGAGTTCAGGCGGCGGCAAGGCGTTCCTGGGCTTCTGGTATCACTTCGCGATCATGTTCGAGGCGCTGTTCATCCTCACGATCATCGACGCCGGGACGCGCGTGGGGCGCTTCATGCTGCAGGATCTTCTCGGACACATTCATCCGAAACTGGGGAAGACGTCGTGGAAGCCGGGCGTGATCGGCGCTTCGGCGGCGATCGTGTCGGCGTGGGGATACTTCCTGATTCAAGGTGTGCGCGATCCGCTGGGCGGCATCAATTCGCTGTGGCCTCTGTTCGGCATTGCCAACCAGTTGCTGGCGGCGATTGCGCTGTGCGTGGGGACGACGATCCTGGTGAAGATGCACGGGGCGAAGTTCATGTGGATTACGTGTGCGCCGTTGTCGTGGCTGGTTGTCGTCTGCTACACGGCGGGCTGGCAGAAGATCTTCAGCGACCTTCCGCGCGTGGGCTTCCTGGCGCAGGCCAATGTGCTCGAAGCGGCGATTGCGGCCGGCAAGGTGGCTCCGGCACAGGTGGCGGCAACACAGACGCAGATCTTCAATAACCGGCTGGACGCGGCCATCTGCGGCATCTTCCTGGTGCTGGTGACGTTGATTTTGCTCGATTCGATTCGCGTGTGGATGCGCTACATCTCAGGCGCGGAACCGCTGATGATTCTCGACCTGCCGCCAACGCCCGCATCCGGCGGCGCGATGGCGCGAGTGGGATTGCTGGCGACGCTGCGCGGTCTGGCGCGGGAGTTGAGTTCCGAGGCGGCCTATGCGCGCCACCTGCTGCGCGGGGCGCGGCTGCATTCGCCGGCCGAGTGGCGGCGCTTCTTCGATCACTACGCGCAGCATAAATATACGAGGGCAAAATGTTGCTGACACGCAGACTGTTCGCGCCGATGCTGGCGGCTCCGCTGCTGCGGGGCAATTCAATCAACGGGTGGACGACCGAGGATGGTCCGGAGTCGTCGTATTACGAGAAGGACGGTGTGATTCACGCCACGCCGGCGTCGGAGTATCCGGCGTGGCTGAAGAGCGCGCGGCAGTATGAGAACTTCGACCTGTCGATGGAGTGGTTCAGCAAGGGTTGGATGGACGGCGGAGTGTATTTCGCCGCGCCGGAGCATGGCATCAAGTCGCGCTGCGGGTTCAAGGTGTCGCTGTTTCATCAGGTGGATAAAGACCCGCGGACGAATTCGGCGCTGAGCGTTTTTCCGGTAGTCGCGCCGAAGGTGGTGAACGTACGGCCTGAGTGGAATGCGCTGCGGGTGCGGATGAGCTGGCCGAAGCTGCAGGTGTGGTCGAATGGCGAGTTGGTGCATGACCTGGATTGCGAGGCGCATCCGGAGTTGAAGTACAAGCTGCGGCGCGGGTATGTGGGGTTGGAGTCGCTGAGCTATCCGCACCGGTGGCGCAACATCAAGATCGAGCCGCTGCCGGCGACCGAGAAGTGGGATTCGCTCTTCACCTCGGCGGCGGATCTGGAGAAGTGGGAGTTGACGGAGGTGGTGCAGCGCGCCCCGGCGAAGTTCGAAGCGTTCGGGCGGATTTTGCGCAGCGATGGGCTGGGCAACCTGACGACGAAGGAGAAGTTCCGCGACTTTGCGCTGCGCCTGTACATTCGCGGGACGCATCAACACAACGGCGGCGTGCTGTTCCGTTCGCAGGGCGGGCGCGAGCGGTATGAGATCCAACTGCACGATGTCCGCGAGGCGCACTATCCCACGGGGTCGCTCTATTTCCATAAGAGAGCGAAATATCCGGAAATCGAGAGCCAGCAGTGGTACCTGTTTCAGATGTGGGTGAAGGATGCCTGGTGCCTGGTGCGCATCAATGGCGAGAACGTGATGGAATATGACCGCTTGGAGAATCTGCAGCCGGGCTTCATTGAATTGCAGGCGCACCAGGCGGGGCGTTGGATGGAATACAAGGAGATCGAGGTAAAGCGGCTATGACGCGTCGAGAGATGGTGGCGGGAGCGGCGGCTGTGAGTGCGATGACGAGCGCGGCACAGGCGCAGGGTGCGGTGCAGAAGTTCGCCCGGTTTCGCGCCGGTGGGCGTGTGGCGTACGGGCTCGTGACGGGCGAGACGATCACCGAGTTCGACGGCAACCTGTTTGGCGCGCGGAAGTCGAATGGCAAATCGCACAAGCTGAGCGCGGTGGAGCTGTTGTATCCGGTGGAGCCGTCGAAGGTGCTGGCGCTGGCGCGGAATTACCGCAGCCATTTGACGTCGGGCAAGACGGCGGCGCCGGAACCGAAGCGGCCGGAGTTCTTCTACAAGCCGCTGACGTGTTTGCAGCATCCGGGCAAGCCGATTGTGTTGCCGAAGGACTCAACCGATGTGCACTTCGAGTGTGAGCTGGTGGTGGTGATCGGCAAGCGGGCGCAGAATGTGACCAAGGCCGCGGCGGCGTCGCATGTGTTCGGCATCACGGCGGGCAACGATGTGAGCGAGCGGCAGTGGCAGGGCGGCCAGGACAAGGACATCCAGTGGTGGCGGGCGAAGGGTTCGGACACGTTCGGACCGCTGGGGCCGTTTGTGGTGACCGGGCTCGATTACTCGAAGCTGACGATTCAGACGCGGCTCAATGGCAAGGTGATGCAGAAGGACTCGACGGGGATGTTGATCTTCGATGTGCCGTCGATGATCAGCTTTGCCAGCCAGTATGTGACGCTGGAGCCGGGCGACATTATCTACACGGGCACGCCGGGGAAGACGACGGCGATGAAGAACGGCGATGTGGTGGAAGTGGAGCTCGAGGGCGTAGGCATTTTGAAGAACCCGGTGAAATCGGCGTAAGGCAGTGGCGACGGTTTATCTTGAGCCCGGCGGCTGGCTGCGCACGTTGTGGGAGGTGCAGTGGTTTGCCGGGCTGATTCCGTTGGTGTTCCTGGCGGGCTGGCTGGTGGCGTCGGCGCGGGAAGGGAAGTGGGCGCGGTCAAAGATAGTGCTGTGGGCTGTCCCACTGGTGATTTGGGCCACGCCGTTCGTGGTGGCGCAGGGGTTGTCGATGTGGGCGTTGCAGCAGCGTCCGGCGGCGATGGTGGTGAGCGCTGAGGGCATCTGGTGCGCGCCGTGGCGGGAGACGGTGCGTTGGGAGAATGTGCGGACGTTGGGGTCGTTCGATGAGAAGATGCGCTCTGGGTGGAAGTCGCTGGGGGTGACGCTGGAGTTGGCGCGGGCAGAGAGGGGCGGGTTGGATTTGCGGCCGGCGGCGTATGAGTCGCGGGCGCTGACGTGGGGCGTGCGGCTGGCGCGGGGGAAGCTGTTCACGAAGAGCGAGACGGCGATTCCGTGCGCGCTGCATGGGACGACGGTGGAGGCGAGCGAGCTGACGCGGCTGGTGCAGGAGATTCACTTCAAGCTGGGACCGCGGGTGGGGGCGCAGTATCGCGCTCGCAACAAGTGCTGGGTGGCGCAGTGTTTGGATGGGAAGAGCCTGGATTGGCGGTGCGTGGCGAATCTGCCGTCGGACAGCGGGGAGTGTCCGGCTGGGCTGTGAGTGGAGTTAGTCGACGTCCTCGCGGCGAAAGCCACGCTTGTATTCGTCGTGGTAGATGACGAAGGGCTCGTTGCCGCCGTTGTGATGATAGAGGCCGAGCTTGAAGTAGGGGCCGCGGGTGTCGTTATAGCCGGCGGGACCGCGATAGCGGATCACCTGTTTGCCATTGAGCCAGCAATCGATCTCGCCCTCGTCGTGGGCCCACACGATGCGGTAGCGGAAGTCGTGCCAGACGCCTCGTGGGAAGTTGGGGATGCGGAGGAGGGTGGAGCGTTCCCCGTCGTTGCCTTGTTGAAGCGGCGTGGAGCTGTGGCGGATGTCGATGACGAGGGCGTGGTCCCAGTAGCGGTGGGCGAGGATCGGGCTGCGGTCGTCATACTCGCCTTCATCGGTGGAACCTTTCCATTGCGAGATGACGGAGTTGTCTTTCCAGCGCGGGAAGGAGGCGGGGATGAAGGTGCTGAAGCTGTACCAGATTTCGCGGCGAAGCGGGACAAGATGTTGCTCCTTGAGCTCGGCGCGAATGCCGTCGCCGCCGGGGGAGTCGCCGGCGCGGAGTTCGAAGCGCATGGCGTACTTACCGCTGCGAACGGGTTCGGAAACGACCGTGCCTGAGTAGGGTTGAGCGAGCTTGGAGGTGCGCCAACCGGTGGTGGCGCCGTCTTCAAAACCGAGATGGACGGTAGGGTTAGGATCAGCTTCCGCGGCGGTGTTGAGGCGTGGGGCGGCCAGGAGTCCGGCGGCGAGGCAGGAGCGAGTCAGCCAACGGCGATTGACTCTCATGATTGTATGGTAACGCCCGAAATGCACGGGGGGGAGCGCGGTTCGTTCTGTCAGCCCAGCCGTGCGCGGCGGGCGTCGATCACTAACCAGCAGAGGCCGCCGAGTATGTAGAGGAAGCCGGTGGCGTAGAGGGGGACGTCCCAACTGCCGGTCTTCTGCAGGACGGTGCCGAGGACGATGGGGCTGAGCGCGCCGCCAACCTGGCCGGCGGTGTTCATGACGGCGCCGACGAGGCCGGCTTTGGCTCCGCCCATATCGAGGGCGGTGGACCAGGCGGCGCCGAGGACGAAGCTGCCCATGCCGGCGGCGATGGCGAGGAGCCAGATGGCGACGGTGGGGTCGGGCGCGTTGGTGCCGGCGAGCATGGCGGCGGCGGCTCCGAGCATGGCGAATGCTCCGACGAGGCCTCGGCCCCAGCGGGTGCCGAAGCGGCGGACAGCCCAGTCGCAGGTTTCGCCGCCGAGAATGTCGGCAAAGGCGCAGAGCAGCAGGGGGAGTCCGGAGGCGAGGCCGAGGGAGAGCTTGGAGAAGCCGCGCGCTTGTTCGAGGTAAGTGGGGCACCAGGTGATGAAGAAGTAGAAGCCGTAGCTTTGCGTGAAGTACATGAAGCAGAGCAGCAGCAGGTGGCCGTGCGAGAACATCTTGAAGAATTCGCCCCAGTGGAAGGGGCCTTTCTTGGCGACGCTGCGCGAGGCGAGGATGTAGTCGCGTTCGGCTTCGTTGACGGCAGGATGCTCGGCGGGGTCGTCGCGGAACCAGCGGTACCAACCGATGGCCCAGAGGAAGCCGATGCAGCCAAAGACGATGAAGACGGTGCGCCAGTGCATGACGGTGAGCATGGCGCCGATGGCCAGCGGCGTAACGGCTCCGGTGATGTGGGCTCCGGCGAAGAAGATGCCCTGGGCGCGGCCGCGCTCGTGCATGGGGAACCACATGGAGATGGTTTTGCCGGAGTTGGGGAAGGCTCCGGCTTCGCCCGCGCCGAAGAGGAAGCGGATGACGAGGAGCGAGCCGTAGTTGAAAGCGCCGGCGGTGGCGATGGTGAAGGTGGACCACCAGGCGACGATGCGCGTCATGACGCGGCGTGTGCCGATGCGGTCGCCCCAATAGCCGGTGGGCATTTCGAAGAGTCCGTAGGCGACGGTGAAGGCGCTGAAGACGACGGACATTTGGACGGGAGAGAGCTTGAGGTCGGCGGTGACGTGGGGGGCGAGAATGGCGATGCAGATGCGGTCGAGGTAGGTGATGCCGGCCAGCGCGACGCACCAGGCGAGGACTTTGTAGCGGGCGCGTGTGGGGGTCATGCGAGTCTCCGCAGGTGGTCGAGGGCCTGGGCAGCCATGACGTCGTCCATCACATAGCCGGGGGCGCGGACGTGGGGCGAGGCGATGACGCCGCGTTCGAAGAGCAGGCGCTTGTGGAGGGCGATGGAGGTTTCGATGGTCTGCATCTCGAGGTTGATCAGGGGCAGCAGGCGGTGGAATTCGGCGAGGCCGGAAACGGGGTCGGCTTCAAGGGCGCGGAAGGCGCGGAGGTCTTCATAGATGTGGCTGGAGCCGGGCATGAGGCCGTGTGCGCCACGGAGGAGGGCGTCGTCGAGCTGGAGTCCGGCGTAACCAATGATGAAGGTGAAGGTTTCGGGCATGGCGGCTTTGAGGGCGGAGACCATGGGGCCGGGCGGGATGTAGTCGATCTTGATGGAGCAGAAGTGGGGGAACTGACGGTGGAGGTCGAGCATCTCCTCAGGCGAGAGCTTCAAGCCGGTGAGCGAAGCCGAGTATTGGAGGACGTGAGGGAGCGGCACGGCTTCCAGCACGGCGCGGACATGGGCGACGATGCCGCTGGTGGCGGTGGCGACGGTGAAGGGAGGGAGCACCATGAGGCCGTCGGCGCCGAGGTCAGCGAAGGCGCGGGCTTGGGCGACGGCGGGACGGGTGGCTTGCGCGGTGACGTTGAGGATGAGCCTGGCGCGTCCGGCCGAGGCGCGGCGGATCACTTCGGCAGCGGCGAGGGTTTCCTCAGGCGTGAGCTTCCACCATTCGCTGACGAAGCCGGGCCAGGCGAGGATCTCGACGCCGGAGCGGAGGACCCAATCGGTTTGCTGGGCGAGCGATTCGAGATCGAGCGCGCCGTCGTCGTGAAAGGGCGTTTGCAGGAGTGGGATCACTCCGCGGATGGGGAACTGGGTCATGAGTTAGTCGAGTAAGGAAGAGTAGACGAGCGCGGAGAACTTTTCGCGGAGTTGGAGCGGGTTGGGCGTAAGTTGGACCATGAGGACGCCGATCAACTGCTCCTTAGGATCGATCCAGAAGACGGTGCCTTGCGAGCCGCCCCAATAATAGGTGCCGGCGGAGTAGGGGAGGCCGGAGGCGGCGGGGTCAGTGACGACGGCGAAGCCGAGGCCGAAGCGGTGGCCGGGGTAGAGGGGGAGTTCGATGTCGCCGATGTGGTTTTGGGCCAGCCAGGCGACAGTCTTGGGGCCGAGGAGTTGCTGGCCATTGGCGCGGCCGCCGTCGAGGAGCATTTGGGAGAAGCGCCAGTAGTCGGCAGCGGTGGAATAGAGGCCGCTGGCGCCGCCGATGTAGGTTTTGGCGCGGACGGCGGAGAGGGGCTGGCGGGATTCGCCGGTGGGGTCGTCTTTGCCTCGGACGACGAGGAGGGCGCGGCGGTTGTTGGTGGATTCAGGCGGCCAGTACCAGGTGTCGCGCATGGCCAGGGGCGAGAGGATGCGGTCCTGGATGAAGCGGTCAAGCGGTTGGCCCGAGACCTTTTGCACGAGATGGCCGAGGACGTCGTGGGAGGAGCCGTAGAGCCAGGTGGAGCCGGGTTGGACGGGCAGGGGGCCGCGGGCGAGTTCCAGGACGAAGGCTTCGAGCGTGGGGAGTTCGTAGATTTGCGAGCGGGAGCGGCGGGTGAAGAC
>JAFLBB010000130.1 GCA_017304135.1 Acidobacteriota bacterium
GGCTTCGATTGGGTTGGCGGGGGGCTTTGGAGGGCGAAGAGGGCGGGAAGTGTTGGGTTTGAAATTTCGCTAAGTTGCTTATTTGCAACAGAGTTTGGGTTCGTTTCGTAATTTTACTTATTTTGGGGGGAGGGGAGGCGGAGGGAAGCGGAGGGGAATGGAGGGAGGCGGACCGGGTCCGGGCCATGCCCACGACCCGAGTGTGGCATGGAGGGGAGGGAGCGGCGGAGGGAGGTGGCGGTAAGTGGTTGAGGGGGTGGGAAATGAAGGCTGGGCGGGGGTGTCACCGGTGTATTCTGGAGCGAGGGTCGAAGGCGAGATGACGGACGAACTGAAGGCGCTGAGCGTCGAGGAGCTGTTTGCGCGGGCGGTGGCGGGGGATGAGGAGGATGAGGGGGCTTGGGAGGCGGTGTCGGCGCTGCGGAATCGGGGAGGCGCGGAGGTGTTTGAGGCGGCGCGGGTGCGGTGTGGGTCGAGCGTTGCGAAGGAGCGGTCGCGGGCGTTGGATGTGCTGGGGCAGCTTGGCGCGGGGCAGAAGAACAAAGGACCGCACCTGCAGGATCGCGTGCGGCTGGCGATCCGTGGGCTGGCGGATGGGGATGAGACGGTGGTGCATGCCGCCGCCTGGGCTTTGAACCATCTGGGGACGGTGGCAGGTGTGGCGGCGCTGTTGGGCGTGCGGCGGCATCCGGTGCAGGGGGTTCGGCGTGCGGTGGCGGCGAGCATCGCGGTGGCGCAGTGCCCGGAAGGGATCGAGGCTATGATCGAGCTGACCGAGGACGTGGACGATGAGGTGAGGGATTGGGCGACGTTTGCACTGGGCCAGTTCACGGATGAGGCGTCGGAGGGCGTGCTGGGGGCGTTGCGGCGGCGGTTGGGGGACCCGTACGAAGATGCGCGGCTGGAGGCGATTAGGGGGTTGGTGCGGCGGAGGGATGAGGAGGGGGTGCGGCTGCTCAGGGACCGGTTTGCTTCGAGGGATTGGTTTCAGGGGGACGAGGATATGGCGTTGGAGATTTGGGGGGAGGGGTGGCGGGCGGAGGTGGGGTTGGATTCAGAGGCGGATGGGTGATGGGCGGATAGTGGAGGACGAGATGGACTTGCGAACCGTGGGGCTGGTGCTTCCGCTCGTGGGGCCGATTTGCGCTCAGCCCAACCCGAACTGGAAGGCTTGCCCGGTGATTGCGACGTTACCGGCGGACATGAACTGGACGGAGCCTTTGGAGGAGCGCCGGCGATTTCAACTGCGCCAATGTGAGGGGCACATCGTCGTCGTGACGGGATTCGAGAAAGGGAAGGTTGAGCCGTCACTGGTGTTCGACACAAGTGACGGTTACCCGCGCTATCTGGGGCACGTTTTCAATGTTCTTGTTTTCCAATCGATGGGCGGAGCGAGTGACCACGGGTACATTTTCGCCTTTCGACAAGGCAAGCCGTACCTCGCCCAGAAGACAGCTACCAAGGGGCATATCGAGGTGAAGCCGTCGGAGGAGAGCGTCACGGTTGTGGTGCCGCCGACGACCTATCCGGGGCTGGATGGACGGTTTCCGCCGCCACCACCGCCGAAGGTGTACAAGGTTCCGATCGAGTACTAAGGTTGCCGGATTCGCGCACGTTTAGTGGGCGAAGCCTGGGCGGGATTGCGCGCGCGCGCTACTGACTGAGCGCGACGTAGAGCTTGGCGTTCACGCTGCTCCAGTCGGTGGTGACGTAGTCCCAGCTTCGGGCGGCATCGAGTTTGGAATCGACAATGTGCTCGTAAGAGGCTTTCACGGTGACGGCGGGTGCAGCGACCGTCCCGTTCAGAACCCATGTGCAGTTGGACATGGTTGAATTGCAGCTCTGCAGCGGCAGGTTGGTTGCGTTGATTTCGACGCGCCAGTTGTCGGCAACGGTGACTCCCGCGAAGCCCTTGCTGGTCCTGGTTGTCGTCGCCCGGAACTGAGTGAACATCATTCTGGCCGGGTCGAGCGTGCCGGAGACGTCAATTTCGGTTTCCCGAAAACCTCCGCTATCGATGAACGTTCCCTTCACGGTAACGCGGCCTCCACTCCAGACAACGGGAACCTGCGCGCTGTTTACCACTTCCAGATACGTTGTGGTCGTTCCGGCGGTTCCGTTGCGGTAGCGAATGTGCTGCGTGCCGCCGACCTGGGCGGTGAATCGGTTTCCGGCGGGGAGGCTCGGCCCTTGCTCGACGATCACGGGCACGGAACTCGTCAGATCGACTACGCCGGGATCGCCCGCCGAGCCGGGCAGGAGCAGGATCAGTTCGGTGGCGCCTTTGGCGACGCCTTTCAACTTGGTTGTGGGGCCGCGCTCGAGGCTGGCGATGGCGGGGTCCTTAACGGCCATGTCGAAGCAGGCGGACCAGGGGGTGAGGTCGGGCCAGAGGCTCTGGTCCATGAGGCTGGAGGAACCGCCGACGGTGAAGGGGCGCTCGCCGCCGACGGTGAGCTTGAACTGGTTGCCGGCGTCGAGGTTGGTGAGGCGGTAGTCGCTGATGACGTTCATGAACCAGTTGACGACGTTGACGACGGGCGTGGTCTCGCCGTTGCGGAGGGAGACGCGGAGGAGTTGGCGGCCGCGGCGGCAGTTGGCGTCCCAGAGGAGGACGCGGGCGCCGCTTTTCTCGCCGCGGTAGCGAGCGTAGTTGTCGAGGAGGATGTCGCCGGAGGCAAGCTCGCCGCTGACGAGGTGAGTGACGTCGACGGGGATGTAGTAGGTGTCGCCGCGGAGTTTGCCGCCGATACGGTCGGCGATGGGGTAGAGCGGAGCGCCCTTGGCGATGGGCATTTCGCCGAGCACGCGGAGGGGCAGGCGGTGGCCTATGGAGTGGAAGGACTTGAAGATGATGGAGCGCACGGGCGTGCCGGCGGCATGGATGAGATCGGGATCGCCGGAGATCTCCATGCCGGCGGGGTAGCTGAACTGGAACGGTTCGAGCATGGCCAGCTGGGGGGAGAAGCGCAGGCCGTCGATGGGGGCGCGGAAGAGCTGGAGTTTCAACTGTTGCAGACCGCGCATGATTTCGAGGTTGAACACGTACTGGTCAAGCGAGGCCTGGACGCTGTCGGCGAAGGCGTCCATGCCGGGCACGGGCTCGGCGACGATCTGGAAGATGCCGACACCGACCTGCTCCGCTTTGGCCCAGCCGATGGGGCTGAGGCCGTTGGCCCAGACTTCGGTGACAACGTCGCCGATGTTGACCAGGGTTTCATAGACCTGGTGGCTGTTGGCGGCAAGATCACCGGCGGGTCCGAGCTGGCCGACGATGCCCATCGTGATGGCGACGCCGAGTTTGTCCTCGTGGACGTAGCCGCCCTTCATGGCGTCGTTGATGGCCTGGTTGGCGGCCTTGAGGTCGAGGGCGCTGGCTTGTTTGGGGGACTTGGCGGTGAGGCCGGGGTTGGCATCGGCGAAGGCTTCGAGATTGAGGAGTTCGTCAGGGACGATGGCGGCGACCTTCCAACCGGAGGCGACCTTCTTCATGACGCCCAGCAAGCCGAAGGTATGCTGCTGCGTGACGCCGCCGACGGCGACGGTGTAGCTGACCTTGGCGCGCACCAGGGAGAGCGTGCCTTTGTCGCCCTGGGCGGTGGCGAGGTGGGTGAAGCGGAAGTCAGAGAAGCGGGCCATGCGCTGGACCACTTCGAACACTTTTCGGCTGGTGGAGGCGGCCGGCTTGCCGTCGAGCGAGTTGCATTCGCCGAGCAGGGCCGTGATGTCGCCCCGGGCCTGGGCTTCGAGGGCGCGGCGGAGGACATCTTCCGGGGCTTGGGGAGCGGCGGCACCGGCGCTGATCCAAACATTTCCTTGCGAGGAGACGCTGCTCACCAGGACGGAGATCCACGGCTTGCCGGCGGCGAGGCCGGGGGGGGCCTGGATGTTGAGCTGGTAGACGCCGACGAAGCCGGGGGCGAGTCCGGCAAAGACGACGGGGGCGTTCTGGCCGGAGATGGTTGCGGTGACGGTGGCGGTGACGCGGTTGAGGGCTCCCAGGGCGCCGCCGTCGCCGCCGGGGCGGCCGGGTTGGATGGCGGGGGAGACTTCGCCGAGGCCGGTGAGGTAGAGAATGAGGTACTCGCCGGGAGCGGCGGGTTCGGATTCGGTGACGAGCCGGTAGGTGGCGGCATGGAGGAGGATGGCTTCGCCTTTGCCGTCCATGGTGCGTGTGAAGAGGCGTGGGGCGCGGGGGCTGATGGTGATGGTTTGGCTGGCGCTGGTGCCGCCGGCGGTGCGGACACGGAGGGGGAGTGATGTTCCGGCGATGGTGTAGGGCAGTTGGGCGTTGATCTGGCCGGGGGAGACGAAGTAGAGGGGCAGCGGGGTGACGGTGAAGCCGCTGACGGCCTCGACGGTGACGCCTTCGAGGGTGGTGGGCAGCGGGACGGCGGAGGCGGCGGTGGTGCGGGGGGCGAGGTTGGTTCCGAAGATGGAGACCATGGCGCCGGGGGCGAGGGCGGTGCCGTAGTCGGCGGCGTTGCGGATGCCGCCGGAGGCGATGGCAGGTGGAGTGGATTGAGCCGGGGCGAGAGCGGTGCAGAGTGAAATGAGCCCGAGGTGCGCGAGGTGACGGACGAGGTGCAGAGCGGGTTGGTGAGTTGACGCAGTGGTTGATGAGGATTCTTGCATGGAATGCTCCTCCGTATTCAGATCCAATACTCCGGTTCACGTGGAGCAAGGCGGGAGCCAATTGGGGGCAGAAAGCAAGCTGTGAAGGGGAGGGCGGGAGTGGTAATTTGCGGCGTTACAGGACGTATTTGTAACGGGTTGCGATTGGGAGGCGGAGTATGGATGGGGCTAATGGCGGTGTGCGGGCGGTGGGTATGCGCGGGGGGTGATGGCAGGTGAACTGGCGGAGTGAGGCGGAGGGCGCGGTGGAGGAGCTTAGGTCAATTCGTGTGCCCGGCGGCTTCAATGACGGAGGCAAGTTGATTTGAGAGCATCTCCGCTAGAAGTTGCTCCATCTCGGAGACGTCGATTCTGCCGTCAGCCCAGGCCGCGTCGGCTGCATCCAAGGCGCTGTAGTAGGGCTGCCGGTTCGCTACGATTTGCTCAGGGATCGTGTTCGTGCCAGGGAGGCGGAAGCCCAGCTTCGAACAGAGTACGAGGTACGATACGGCCCGGCTTGTCCGGCCATTTCCTCCGGCGAAGGGATGGATCCAATTCACCCTCCACATGAGGTAGGCGGACAGGTGCAGGGCTGAAGCGGCCGGCCACTATTCATTCACGTACTCGCACATTTCTTCCACTTGTTCAGCGATCTCAGCCGCCTCGGGTGGTTGGTGGGTGGTGCCCTCGATGAAAACGGGGCCTGTGCGGAAGTTGCCGGCGCAGGTGTAGATGTCTTTAATCGCCAAGCGCTGGAGCTTCTGTACGGTGCTGGGGCGTAACTTGAATCCCTTCTTGGATCCGTCAATCAGCCTCAGGACTTCATCGAATTGAAGGAGGCCGTTTCTGGCTTCGAGCTCCGCCTTCTGTTCCTGGGTGCCGTACAGCTCGTGCGAGGAGGGCCGGCTATCGCGCTGGATGTCCGTGCGTCGCATCTTCCTTCAAGGCATCAGCGGCACGATCGATGGTCTCGCGGGTGATTCGCTCGTTTTCGAAATGGGTATTCCCGAAGGCGAAACTTCTGCGCTGCTCTTCCTGTTCACTGGCTGTGACCTCTCGATCACGAGAGGCTGCCAGGAGGAGTTCCAATCGATTCGGCATTGCATGTTGATGATGGCAGATCGGCTCGTCAGCGTCAATCGGGCTGTTCGTCTTGTATTCGCTATGGCCAAGATCGTGCCTCTGCCCGGATTCTATGGGAGGCTCGTCTTTTGCAGGACGAGCTTGAGGGTGGGATAGGTGAGTGAGGCCTGCCATTCGTCGGTGACGGCGCCGGGGGCGAGGTCGTCGTAGCGGAGGATTTGGAAGTTGCGCCAGAGGCGGGTGAGTTGGGGGCGGGTGAGTTCGCGGCGCCAGGCGGTTTGGAAGACGACTAAGCCGTTGGGGCGGAGGGCGCGGTGGAGGCGGGCTGGAAGGGTGGGGTCGTCGGGGTCCATGTAGTTGTAGAGGCAGACGATGAGATCCCACTGGGCTGTGCCGAGGTCGAATGTTTCGTGGCGGGCGAGGTGGGTGGTGAGTTTGAGGCCGGCTTGGGAGGCGGCGGAGTTCGTGGCGGCGAGGGCGGCGGGGGAGAGGTCGTAGCCGGTGACTTGCCAGCCTTGGGAGGCGAGGTAGAGGGCGTTGCGGCCGCGGCCCATGGCGGCGTCGAGGGCGCGGCCGGGTTTGATGCCACGGAGGGTTTCCTGGAGAAGCGTGGAGGGGGCGTCGGGGCCGTTGCCCAGCTTGTAGAGGGCATCCCAATAGACGGCTTCGCGGGCGGGGGTGGAGCGGTGGAGGCGCTGTATGCGTTGGAGGAGGCGGGCGGATTCGGGGGCGGAGAGGCCACGGGCGCGGAGGGTGAGGCCGTAGGTTTGGGCGAAGGTGGAGCGGTGGCCGGGGGGAAGGGGTTGGAGGGAGGCGACCCAGGAGGAGAAGTCGCGCCAGAGGGCGGAGTCGCCAGCCAGGTCCGGCGCCTGTCCCTGGAGGAGGAGGACAGACGCCAGAAGCCCGGCCAGCGCGGTTCGCATGGGCTCTCTATTTGAGAGAGACCGTGGTGGCCGCGGAAGTGCCGATGCGGTTGGCCAGAGTGACACCGATGGACTGGATGGTGTCGGAGAGCGAGAGGCCGGAGGTGTTCACTTCACCGGTGAGGGTGAGCGGGATGGTGACGGTGAAGAGGCTGCCGAACTGGGCGGAGCCTGTGCCCTGGAACCAGCCGAGGAAGGCGGATTCGGCGGGCAGGGAGAGGCGGCTGGTGGCGACGTTTTCGCCGGAGGCGCCGGTGATGGCAAGGTCGATTTGGGTGACCGAGCGGGCGGTGGTGTAGCCGCTGACCAGGAGCGTGATGGAGGAGGCGGTCTTGGCGGAGACGATGGCGCTGAGGATGCGGGGGGCGGCGGCGGCGACGGTGAGGTTGACCGAAGGCGGCGTGGTGGGAGTGAGGTTGAAGCCGGTATCGGTGGCGATGGAGGCGGCGACCGAGATGGTGCCGGCGACGCTTCCGGTTTGGATGCGCATGGTGGTGGCGCCATTGGGGAAGACGGCGGCGGTTTGGCCGGCGGGGATGGTGAAGGTAAGCGTGCGGCCGCCGGTGGCGAACTGGACCGAGGGGTCGTTGGCGAAGACATCGGAGTTGAAGGCGAGCGTGAGCGTGCCGGTGAGGGGCAGGCGGTAGGCGCTGGCGATGGCGAGTCCGATGGCGGGTTGTTGGAGGGCTTCCTGGGTGCCGCTGGCTCCGGTGAAGCGGAGGGTAGGCAGGGCGGCGGGAGCTTCGCCGAAGCCGTTGAGGGTGAAGCTGGCGTTATCCACCTTGAGAGTGGCGGTGGAGGCACCCTGGGCGCTGGGGGCGAACTGGATGCCGAAGGAGATGTTGGCGCCGGGGGCGAGCTGCGCGGGCAGGTTGGGCACACGCATCAGGGTGTAGATGGTGGAGGCGGCGGTGAGGCCGATGGAGTTCACCGTGGTGGGCGAGGTGCCGGAGTTGGTGATGGTGAAGGTGACGTTGTTGGACTCGCCGATGCGGGCGGGGAGGAAGTTGACCGTGCCGCCGGAGGTGAGGGTGGTGGGTGAACCGGCGGCGGCGAAGTTGTAGGTGAGCGCCGCGCCGAGGCCGTTGGAGGTGACCTCAAAATCGTCGCCACCGATGCGGAGGCGGCCAGCGGCGCGTCCGGTGGTGGTGGGGGCGAAGTTGAGGGTGAAGGCGATCTGGCCACCAATGGGCACGGTGACGGGGATGAGGGGGGAATCGGTGATGGAATAGCCCGTGCCGTTGACGGCGAGGGTGGCGATGCGGGCGTCGGCGTTGCCGGTGTTGCGGACGCGGACGGTGACGGAGGACTTTTCGCCGACGACGGCATCGGGGACGGTGACGAGGCCGCCGATGTTGAGGGGCGAGGAGCCGTCGGGGGTGGCGACGGCGTAGGAGAACTGGGCGCCGGTGCCGTTGCCGGAGAGGGAGAAGGTGCTGGTGGCGCCGGCGGCGGTGATGGTCATGGAGCCGACGGCGGCGTCGAGGGATTTGGGGGTGAACTGGACGGTGAACTGGACGGTGCGGTTGGCATCGACGGTGGTGTTGGGCAGGGGGATGCCGACGCCGGCGAAGTTGACGCCGCCGACGGTGATGGACTGCACGGTGCCGGTGGCGGTGCCGCGGTTGGTGATGACGACGGTGGCGGTGCTGGTGGCATCAATGGCGGTGGCCGGGAAGGCGAGCGTGGAGCCGCTCGAGATGGCAGAGGCGTTGCCGCCCTGCGGGGTGTAGCTGAAGGAGAACTCGGGGGCGGTGCCGGCGAGGTTGATCAGCGTGGTGCGCGAGGCGTTGTTGACGGTGGAGTTGATGTTGATGACGCCGGCGGTGCGGTTGCTGGTGGCCGGGTTATGGCGCAGGGAGAGGGAGATGGACTGCGTCGGGTTGAGGGTGAGGGGAAGCTGGGGGGAGTTCACCAGCGTGAAGTCAGAGGAGCCGGTGAGGGTGAGCGTGTTGATCTGGACGACCACGCCGGCGCGGTTGGTGAGGGTGACGATAGCATCACTGGCGGCGCCGATGTTGGTGGCGGCGAAGGTGACTGTGCCGCCCTCGGGGATTTCGGCGCTGGTGGCCTGCTGGTTCACCAGGATGGTGTAGGTTTGGGCCTGGGCCGTCTGGGCCGCAAGGCCGGCGATGAGCGCGGAGGCCATCGCAAGGGTATTCAGGACTCGGGAGAGCCGCATCTCGTTATTCCTCCACCGCCACGGACACGGCATCAGCCGCCGGGACAAAAAAGACCGCGCCTCGCGCGGCGTCGAGAACTTCCAGGGGATCAGCGGCCGTTTCGCGGCCTTTCAAGGAGAACAGGGGGGAGACGCCGTCGGCGCCCATGGTGAGGCGGACCATACGGTCGGGAGCGAACTCGAGGGCGACGCGGCCGAGGAGTTCGCCGGTGGAGGCGTTGAGGCGGATGAGCTCGTGGTTGGCGCCGGAGGCGACGAGCAGGGCATCGCCGATGACGGCCAGGCCGACGGGGTCGTTGACGCCGAGGGCTTCGTTGGCGAGCTGGGCGATTTCGACGGCGCCGCCGTTGTCGCGGGCGACTGAGACGGTGTGGTTGCCCTTGTCGGCGATGTAGACAGCGCGGTTGGCGGTGGCCAGCGCGGGGATGTCGAGGCCGTTGAGGAGGAGGGCGGGCTCGGCGCCTTCGGCGGCGCGGAAGACGGAGTCAGAAGCCTCGCCGTCGGCGACGTAGACGACCGAGCGGGCGCCGTCTTCGAGGATCATCGTGGAGAGCCTGGCCTGGGGGTTGCCAAGGTGGGCGGCTTCGCGGGAGGCGCCGAGGGAGCGCCAGAGGGCGATGCCGGCTTCGGCGCCGTAGAGGGCGACGGCGTCGGAATCAGCGGTCCAGGAGGAGAGAGCCGGGGTGGGGTAGTTGTCGGCGATGGCTTCGGTTTGGAGTTCGCCGGAGAGGCGGAGCAGGGAGAGCTTGCCGGCCTTGAGGGCGAGGGCGAAGCGGCCGTTGGGGGAGACGGTGGCGAAGTCGAGGTCAGCCAGGAGGGAGGCGCCGAGGTAGGCAGCGCCGGGGACGCCGACGATGGCGCGGATGGCATGCGCTTGTTCGTCGTAGACGAGGCCGGAGACGGGGCCGTCGAGACGGGATTCCTGGGCGGAGGCGAGAGAGGCGGTGAGGAGCAGAGCAGATAAATAAGTGATGGTTCGCTTCATGATTAGGCTCCTTGTTTAACGGGGACCGGCAACGGTGATGGCGCCGGCCGAGACGGAGACGGGGACTTTGCCGGCGGCGGTGGTGGCATCGTCGCCGCGGGTGGCGGCCACAACGCCGCCGATGAGGGCGCCCGCGCCGATGACGCCGATGGCGGTCCAGAGGCCTTTGCGGCTCTTGGTGGTTCCGGTCATGGCAGCGCCGGGACCGGAGACGTTGCTTTGGGCGATGATGGCGGCGCCGGTCTTGGCGCCGGAGGTGGCGGTGACCTTAATGTTGAAGCGGCCTTCCTCGGTGTTGGGGGCGTAGCCGGTGACAGCGGCGCGGCCCTGGGCGTCGGTCTTCACGGTCTGGTTTTTGAGCCAGCCATGGAAGGAGCCGCTGGGCCCGACGGCGGGAAGGATGACGACGACGTCGGCTCCTTCGACGGGCTTGCCAGCCTCCTTGACCTCAACGACGGGGGCGACGGCGGTACGGGCGCGTACGTTGTTCTTGGCGCCTTCGCCTTCGATGACCGTGATTTCCAATTCGCCGGTTGAGGCAGGCGCCGCGGGGGGAGCCTGTTGCGCCGGCAGCAGCAGCGCGCCCGCCAGAAGGCAGGCCAGCATGTCTCGTAGTTTCAAAACAGCCTCCAGAATCAGGACCCGGGGGGTTGTGGGGCCGCGCCGGGCGGGGTTTTATGGCACGCGCATCATACCACGCGGTTGACGCCTTTTCGCGGGTGAGGCGTATGAGGCGGTTGACGCTTGTTGCGCGGTTAACTTTGTCACGCAGGTGACGGCTGTTGGATGGCGACCTCGCGGCCACCGGAGAGGATGGACTGGCGTCCGGCTTCGACCACCAATTCGTTGTAGAAACTATTGGCGGGCGTGGCCATGACTCCTGCCTCGTCCAGCTCACGGAGGAGACGCGGGCGGTCGCCCTCGGGGGCGGCTTCCACCTGCAGGATGTTGCGAATAATAAACTCGACGGAGCGGAATCCGTAGCCGACGACTTCCAGGCCGGGGCCACCCAGATCGACGTATTGGAAGTAGTCGGTGCTGGGTTCGGTGAACATGGTGGCTCCGGGGGAGGAGGGCTCCTGAATGTAGCTGTACTTCAGACCGCGATACTGGTCAGAATGTTCCAGCCAGCCGCCACGGGGGGCTCCGTCTGGGCCGGTCCCGGCGAAATACATGGTAATGCCTTGGGTGTTGGTTCCGGGTGCGGCGTCAGGGAAGCTCAAGGAATTCTGTACGTTCAGGCAGGCTCCGTTCTCCCAAATGACGCGAGCATCGGTATAAAGGTAACCCTCGTTGCCGTTGGGATAACGGTCCTTAATGCCGTAGACGCTGACGGCGACGGGTTTGAGGCCGGTGACAAAGGCAACCAGATCAACGTAGTGGCAGCCGATGTAGGTGAAGGCGTCGGAATTTTCGGCGGTGCACCAGTTTTGGAAGTTGGAGTGGCGGTAGTACCACTTTTCCATGAGGCGGGCGGTGCCGAGCTTGAATTCGCCGAACATGCCGGCGCGGTAACGGCGGCGGGCGAGGAGGCTGCGGTCGTCGAGGCGCTTGTGGTATTCGACGCCGACGACGAGGTTGCGCTTGCGGGCTTCGGCTTCGATTTCGAGGGCTTGTGCGGCGGAGAGGACGAGGGGTTTGACGACGAGGAGGTGCTGGTTATGGCGGAGGGCGGCCATGACGGCTTCGTAGTGGAGCTGGTCAGGGAGGGCGACGATGACGATTTGGCGCGGCTTGAGTTGAGCGAGCAATGACTTATAAAGCTCGGGGTCGCGGGCGGTGGGGTTGGCCTGGTAGTCAGGGTAGGCCTTGAAGGTGTGGCCGGGGAAGGCCTTTCGAATCAGCTCGTTTTCGGCGAGGGAGCGGATGGTGGGGGCGCTTTGGGCGACGACGGTGATGTCGCCGAGCATACTGCGGCGCTGGAGCTGGTAGAGCGAGGGGAGGATCTGATCGTGGGCGATCATGCCGCCGCCGATCATGAGGACGTCGAGCTTCATGCCACCTCGCACTGTGCCAGGGCTGCGGCGAAGGCTTCCTCAAAGACGTCGAGGGATTCGGCGAGGGCGTCGTCGGGGATGGAGAGGGGCGGGCAGATTTTGATGGCGCCGCCGCCGAAGCCGACGGGGGAGAACATGAGGACGCCGCGGAAGAGGGCTTCCTGGACGGCGGTCCAGGCGAGATCGGGGTCGGGCTCGGTGCCGCCGGGTTTGACGCAGGCGATGGCGGCGACGAGGCCTTTGCCGTCGACGCAGCCGATTTGGGGGTGTTTGGCCTGCATGGCGCGGAGGCGGGAGAGGAGGACTTCGCCGAGGCGGGCGGCGCGTTCGACGAGGCCTTCGCGTTCGATCAACTCGATGTTGGCCAGGGCGGCGGCGCAGCAGAGGGGGTTGCCGGTGTGGGTGGAGGTCATGCTGCCGGCGGGGTGGAGGTCCATGACGTCGGCGCGGCCGATGACGCAGGAGATGGGGAGGGAGCTGGAGATGCCTTTGCCCCAGGTGGAGAGGTCGGGGACGATGCCGTAGTGCTGGTAGCCGGCGAGCTTGCCGGTGCGGCCGAAGCCGGCCTGGACCTCATCGCAGACGAGGAGGGCTTCATGGCCGGTGCACCACTTGCGGAGTTGCTGCATGTATTCGACGGGGGCGAAGCTGGCGCTGCCGCCCTGGTAGGTTTCGAGCATGACGCCGGCGACGTTGCGGCCGGGGACGCCGGCCTCTTCGAGGGCGCGGAGGAAGCCGTCGAAGGAGACGTCGCGGGTGCGGAAGCCGTCGGGGAAGGGGACCTGGACGAAGCCGGGGTCGAGGTGGCCGATCCATTCCTTGAGGACGGGGATGCCGCCGGCCTGTTGGGAGCCGAGGGTGCGGCCGTGGAAGGCCTTATCGAAGCTGATGATGATGTTTTTGGCGCGTCCGCCGGCGCGCTGGCCGTAGCTGCGGCAGAGTTTGATGGCGCATTCGACGGCTTCGGAGCCGGTGGTGAGGAGGAAGACTTTGCGGTCGTCCTCGCCGAACATGGTGGCGAGCTTTTCGACCAGCTTCATGCGGAGTTCGGTGGGGAAGCAGTAGGTGGTGAGGAGCTGGTGTTGGGCGGTGGCGACGATGGCGTCGACGATTTCCTGGCGGCCGTGGCCGGCGTTGGTGATGAGGACGCCGGAGGACCAGTCGATCCAGCAGTTGCCCCAGGCGTCGAAGACCTGGAAGTTGTCGGCGCGGTCCCAGACGATGGGGGGCTGGCCGCGCATGGCGACGGGCTCGAAGGCGTGGAGCTTTTCGAGGATGGGGACGGAGCCGGGGGCGGGGAGGTCCGTGGAGATTTTGCGGTATTTGGATTCGATGCGGGCGACTTTGCGGGGGACGAGGCTGTATTCGCGGGCCATGAAGGAACTATTGTATGGGAGGTGGGGGAGGGAGCGGGAGGGGAAACATGTGACGCCCACCGAATCGGGATGGGGGGCTACTCCATGCGAAGATATCGCGGGGAGGGTCGGGCCTTATCGACGATCCGCAAGCATCAGTGGCGTGATTAAATATAGGGCTTGAGGTCTGCTACCCGCGAAGCATTCGAAGCCATTATTGTGACGGTCCCCAACTATCAGCCGAGGTACCAGAATTTTCTGGGCCGCGTAAAATCCAGAGTGTAAATTGAGGGCTTGACAAGGGCCAGCCGTTGCCGGCTCCAGTGGAAGTATTCCGGACTTTCACCGAAGGAGATGACAACGGATGGCCAAAGACAGAATAGACCGC
>JAFLBB010000014.1 GCA_017304135.1 Acidobacteriota bacterium
CTCAACCATTTCGAATCGTCCATGCTGATGTTCAATCCCCAGCATCCCGACTCCGTCCCCCTTCAGGCTCATCTCGTGTGAGAATCTGTGCCCCCCTTCAGGCTCATCTTGCATGAGAAAAGACTGCGGGGAAGGACGCGGCATGCTGCCGTGGCACACTGAGAGGATATGGATTTTTCGCAAGAGCTCGCTGTGTGTCTGCGCCTTCTGGGTGAGGCCGGGCAGGTGGCGCTCGACTATCAACGGCGCGGCGTGACAGCCGACGCCAAGGCTGACGATTCGCCGGTAACCGAGGCTGACCGGGCGTGCGAGGTGCTGTTCGCCGATGGGCTGGCGGCCGTGTTTCCTCGGGATGGCCAGATGGGGGAGGAGGGGGCGTCGCGACCGGCCGAGAGCGGACGGCGGTGGATCATCGACCCGATCGACGGGACGCGCGATTATGTGCGGCGCAACCGGTTGTGGTCGATGCTGCTGGCGCTGGAGGTGGAGGGCGAGGTGAAGCTGGGCGCGGCGCACTTCCCTGCCCTGGGTGAAACCTATTACGCCGTGCGCGGGCAGGGGGCGTGGCGGGTTAATCCCGACGGCACGAAGAACCGCATTTTTGTTTCGGGGAAGGATGTGATCGGGGAGGGCGTGATCTGCGTGAACTCGATGCAGAACATCACGCGCTGGCCGTTTGCCGACGACCTCATCCACTGGCTGGACCGTTTCTGGGCGGTGCGCAGCCTGGGCGGGGCGCTGGACTCGATGTTTGTGGCCGCCGGGCACGCCGATGCGTGGATTGAACAGGGCGCCAAGCCGTGGGACCTGGCTGCGATTCAGGTGATCACAGAGGAAGCGGGCGGCGTCTTCTTCAACTTTGACGGCGGGCGGAGCATTTATGCGGGCAACTGCGCGACGTGCACGCCGGGGTTCGAGGCTGAGTTGCGGGCATTCGTGGCCGCCGAGCACGCCTTGGGCAAGATGTAAGGGCGGCGACCCGTCATAATGGCGGGTGAGGCCCCCTGGGAGGTGAGGCCGGCGGTGGAAATTTTCAAGGAGTTTCACATTGAGGCGGCGCACCGTTTGCCGCATGTGCCTGAGGGCCATAAATGTGCGCGGCTGCACGGGCACAGCTTTCTGGTGCGGATCTGCTGCGAGGGGGAACTCGATGCGAAGCTCGGCTGGGTGGTCGACTTTGCCGATGTGAAGGCGGCGTTTGCGGCGGTGCATGATGCGCTGGACCACCGCTACCTGAACGAGGTGGAGGGGCTGGAGAATCCGACGAGTGAGAACCTGGCGCGTTGGATCTGGGGGCGGTTGAAGCCGGCGCTGCCGCAGTTGAGCCGGGTGGTGGTGCGGGAGACGTGTACGGCGGGGTGTGAGTACCGCGGGGACTAGGCGATGTGCACGGTGAGTTCGGCGGGCGTGAGTTCCACCTGGCGGACGTTGCTTTCCAGTTCGAACCACTCGTTGATTCTTGCCTTGGGGTAGCGCGAGAGGACGTAGTTGTTGATCATCCATTCGAGGGCGCGGCCTTCGATGTTCCAGCCGTCGACCTCGACCGAGAGCAGGTCAATGCGGGCCCAACCGCGCTGGGAGGAGAGGCGGACCTCCACTTCGACGCGGCGCGAACCGCTCAGCAAGAGGCGGGAGAGGATGCCGGGCGGGCGGCCCTGAACGCTTTCCTGGAGCTGGTGGAAATCGACGGTGGCCGAGCCCGAGGCGAGGTTTGCGCCGAGGGTGAAGGTGGGGTTCCAGATCCCGTTGACGCGTTTGGCGCGCAGTTCCTCGTGGGTGAAGTCGAGCAGTTCCTGGCGTGTGAAGCGGACGGACTGCCCGCTGGGCACCTTCTTGTGCTCGATGTCTTCGAGCTTGCGGCGCACTGATGAGGGGGCGGCGGGCAGGACGGCCGCCGAGGCCAGCAACGTGAGAAGGCTTGATCGCCTCATTGCGGGAACACCTGGGGGAGAACCTTCATTATCCAACGCGCGGCAATATCCAACGCGCGGCAGCGGCCCGGTTGCCAGCCGCACAGGGTTCGACGCGGCGGAGAGCGCGACGGTTCCATTTCCGCCACTGGGCGCGGCGCGCCACAATGGTCAGATACGGCATGATTCACTACGATCCTCACAAGTGGCTGGACCATCTCTTTGACATCCGCGGCACGCTGGTGCGCGAGATTTCGTTGCGGGTGCTGGCTTGCGTGCTGTGGGCGGCGCTGGTGGTGGGTGTGCACCTGCATGTGCGGCCGGTGGCGATCAGCGTGACGGTGCATTCGCTGGTGGGGGTGGCGCTGGGGTTGCTGCTGGTGTTCCGGACTAACGCCTCATACGACCGGTTTTGGGAAGGACGCAAATTGTGGGGCGGCATTGTGAACGAGACGCGCAATGCGGTGCGGATGGCGAGCGTGCACCTTGTTGAGGCGCCGGACCTGCTGCACCGGTTCACGCGTTGGACGGCGATTTTCCCGTGGGCGGCGATGAGCACGCTGCGGGGCGAGAGCGAGCTGGGGCCGGTGGTGGCCGAGTTAAACGAAGCCGGGCAGAGGGCGCTACTGGGCTCGCAGCATTTCGGGTTGCATACGGCGCGGCAGATGAGCTTGTGTCTGGATGAGGCGCGCCGCCGCGGGCTGATCAGCGATTTCGTGCAACTGGGGATCGACCAGAACGTCCAACAGCTTGTGGACTACCTGGGCGGATGTGAGCGCATCCGCAAGACGCCGCTGCCGTTTGCGTATGTGGTCCACCTGCGGCGGGCGCTGATTGTCTACTGTTTCACGCTGCCGTTTGCGCTGGTGGAGTCGTTTGGCTGGTGGACGGTGTTGGATGTGCTGTTGGTGGCCTACACGTTTTTGGGCATTGAAGAGATCGGAGTGGAGATCGAGGGGCCGTTTGGCGACGATGAGAACGATCTGCCGCTGGAGGCCATCTGCGAGACAATTCACCAGAACGTCTATGCGCTGGCTGGGCTTTCCTCGGCCGGACAGGAAGTGATGCCGGAGGGCCTCTGAGGCGGCGGGGGCGCAAGTGCGATCATGAAGGGCAAGGAGTTCATTCGGATGAGAGCAACAATCTGGGTTTTGATGCTGGGCTGCGTAAGCCTGTTTGCGGCGAACAAGGACAACACGGAGCGGCTGGAGAAGGCGGCGGCGGTGTTCGATGAGGTGATGGGGATTTCCGACAAGGCGATTCCGCAGACCTTTCTCGACAAGAGCGAGTGCGTGGTGCTGGTGCCGGGGTTGAAGAAGGGCGCCTTCATTGTAGGGGCGAAGTTCGGGCGCGGCTTCATTTCGTGCCGCAACGCGGGCGGGGCCGGTTGGAGCGCGCCGGGCGCGATACGGGTGGAAGGCGGCAGCGTCGGGTTTCAGATCGGCGGTTCGGAAACCGATGTGATCATGCTGGTGATGAACGAGCGCGGCGTGGAGCGGCTGTTGCGCAGCAAGTTCACGCTGGGCGGAGATGCAAGCGTGGCGGCGGGTCCGGTGGGGCGGGATGCCTCGGCGCAGACCGACGCGATGATGACGGCGGAGATTCTCACCTGGTCGCGGTCGCGGGGCGTGTTTGCCGGCGTTTCGCTGCAAGGGGCGACGCTGCGCCAAGACATCGACGCGAACACGGACCTGTACGGCAAGGCCTATGAGAACGCGCAGATCGTGAAGAGCGGCCTCGGTGTGCCGGAAGCGGGCAAGAAGATGATTTCGCTGCTCGGCAAGTATTCGGCGCACAAGTCGAAGTAACCGGCGCGCCGCACTGTCGCGTTCCTACCAATCCACGACCGAGCCGTCGACTTCGTCGAAGCGGGCTCGGTAGGGGCGCGGCTCGCCGACCTGGGCCATGAGCTTGTTTTCGTCGATGGTGATGCCGAGGCCGGGTTCGGTGAGCAGGGCGCGATAGCCCTTGGTGACGGGGGGAAGGGGTTTGGCGAGCAGGTCGCTGTATTCGTTGTCGCCGCGTTCCTGGATCAGGAAGTTGGGGATGGAAGCGGCGATCTGGAGGCTCGAGGCGAGCGAGCAGGGCCCTTGCGGATTGTGTGGGGCGAGCGGGGAATAGTAAGCCTCGGCCATGCCGGCGATCACCTTCAATTCCGTGATGCCGCCGGCGTAGCAGATGTCCGGCTGGAGGATGACGGCGGCGCGCTTTTCGAGGATCTCCTTGAAGCCCCACTTGGTGAAGATGCGCTCTCCTGTGGCGATAGGGATGTGGGTCTTTTTCGCCAGTTCGGCCATCACGTCGATGTTGAGCGCCTGCACGATCTCTTCATAGAAAAAGGGCTGATGGGGCTCGAGGGCTTTGATGAGGAGGCTCGCGGTGGGCGGCTGCACGGCGCCGTGGAAGTCGATGCCGATGTCGACTCCCTTGCCGTGCTTCTGGCGCAGCGCGCCGAAACGCTCGGCCACTTCGTCCACCATCTTCGGGCCTTCCACATATTTAAACGGCGTACGGGAACCGCGCGGTCCGACCTTCATGGCGTTGACGCCGGTCTTCTCGCTCACCGTGCCGTAGACGCGGACGCGGTCGCGGGTGGGGCCGCCCATGAGCTTGTAGACAGGCACACCATAGCATTTGCCGGTGATGTCCCAGAGGGCCTGGTCGATGCCGCTGGAGATGGCGGTCTTAATCGGGCCGCCGCGGTAGAAGGCGCCGCGGTGGATGGCCTGCCAGTGGAAGCCGACGCGGCGGGGGTCCTTGCCGACGAGATAGTCGGCCACTTCGAGCGCTCCGGCGGCGCAGGCTTTGGCGTCGTCCTTGAGCATTTCGCCCCAGCCGGTGACGCCGGCGTCGGTGGAGATCTTGACGAACACCCAGGTGTTTTTCAAGACGAAGGTCTCGAGCTTGGTGACCTTGATGTTGTCGTCGGGGCCGATGGCGGCGGCGGCGTCGCAGCGCTTGGCCTTGAACGCTTCAAGAGTGAAGAGGGCCGCGGGCCCGTAGAGCAGCGATTGGAGCCATGCGCGCCGGTTGGATTGAGTGGGAAACATAGGATTACCTCAGAACTGGATTCTGGCCTGTAGCTGGTAGAAGCGGTTGAGTGAAGAGGTCTGGCTCAGCACCCGCCCGAAGTTGGTGGACACCGGGTTGATGTCCGGCGCGCTCATCTGCGAACGGTTCTGCAGATTGATGGCGTCGACGCGGAACTGGAAGCGGACGGCTTCGGTGAGCTTGATTTCGCGCAGCAGGTTGCCATTCCACTGGCTGAGGCCGTCGGCGCGGAGGCCGTTGAAGAAGCGGGGGAAGACGCGCGTGTGGAAGGCGGCAAACTGGTTACCGGCGACCTTATCGAAGGCGACGTTGGTATTGAACCACTGATCGAGTGTCTTGGTGCTCGAAGTGGCGTCGGCTTCAAAGGAGTTGATGTCGCCCTTGTAGATGAGGTTGCCCCAGGAGAGCAGCGGGCCGTTCTGAAATTCATAGGTGACCGCCCCTTGCCAGCCGCCGAGGATGTGGTTCAAGATGCCGGTCTGGAAGAACTGACGGCCGCGGCCGAAAGGCAGTTCGACGATGGCCGTGGCGGTGAAGCGGTGCGGGCGTGCCGAGTCGCTGGGCCACCAGATGCGCGGAGCGGATTCGAACTCGTTCTCCATGATCGTTTTATTGTCCTGGAACATGCGCGTGTAGGAGGCGTTGAGGTTGAAGCCGCGCGAGAAGCGCTTGGTGAAGTTGAACTCAAAGGCGTGGGTGCGCGCCTTGCCCAGGGGGTCGCTGTTGTCGTTGAGGCCGTTCATGTGCGGGAAGGGGCGCAGCAGGCGGTTCTTGGCCACCGTGGCGCTGGTGAAGGCGCCGAGCGTGGAGAGGTGCTGGTAGAGCACGGGGTTGGTCGATTGCAGCGAGGCGAAGTTGGAGAGGAGGAACGGATTGGGCACCTGGCGGTTCATTTCCGTGGCCACCGCGTTGTTACGAACGTTGCCCGAGGCCCAGTATTGCTCCGGCAGCGCATCGAGGCGGCGCGTGAGGCCGATGCGGTCAGCGAACTGGCCCCAATAGGAGCCCTCCACCAGGATGTTGCTGGTTAACTCGCGCTGCACGCCGACGCGCCAGCGCTGCACGCGCGGGTGCTGGCGGTCATAGCGCGTGTAGGTGAAGCCCTGCCCGGCGCGGGCCATGGAGCCGAGAGCGTTCTGCAGGGGCGCGTCAAAGCGAGTGCCGTTGGCGCGGACGGGGAAGGGATTGGTGAGGGGCGAGATGTTGTTTTGCGGATCGCCGACGAGCCAGTTTTCACCGAAGTCGGTGGTGAGCACGGTGTTGGTGGCGCGGGAGTAGCCATACTGGTCGGCGGCCTGGTTCATGACGTTGAGCGTGTCGAAGTAGATGCCGTAGCCGCCGCGCACGACGGTCTTGCTGCTTACCTGATAGGCGGCGGAGAGACGCGGCAGCCACATGAGCTCGCTTTGCCACAGTTCACGCGGCGTGCCGTTCACGCCTGTGTAGACGGTGCCGCCTTTGACGATGAACTGGCTGGCGGGAAGTTCCGGCAGCGGGTTGCGGGCATAGGCTGCCTGGGCGGCGGCGGCGATGGGCAGTTCGAGATTGGGATCGAAGTAACCGATGGCGCGGTTGAAGCGCTCGGTGGGTCCCTTTTCGTATTCCATGCGCAGGCCGAAGGTGAGCGTCAGCTTGCGGGTGGCGCGCCAGGTGTCCTGCACATAGCCGGCGTAGTAAGGGTTCATCAAGGCATAGCTGTCGTTGGTGTCGATGGACATGCCGGTGGGCATGCCGAGGGCGAAGGTGGCCCAGGTGAGGCCGAGCGTGCCGGCGGGGGTGAAGCCGTCTTCGTCCTTGCGGACGAAGTTATTGGCAAAGGTGAAGTTGCCCGAGGTGAAGCCGCCGTTGACGACCGCGGTGCGGTAGTGCTGGCGGAGGTCGACGCCGGCGCGCAGGGAATGGGAGCCGCGCACCTGGGAGAAGTTGAATTTGGCCGACTGCTGCCAGCCGTGGTGGCCCTGGTCGAGGGGGACGGAGACGATCATGTCGCCGTTCCAATAGGTCATACCGGGCCAGATAACGCGCGGCAGCAGGCAGTCGTCGCCGCACTTCTGGTCGAGATAGGCGGGCAGGCCGACGTCGGTGGGTTTATATTTGCGGGTCCCGAGGCGCTGGTTGTGGTTTTTGAAGAGCGTGCCGTCGACAGAGGCGTTGAGCACGGTGCTGGCATTGGCGGCGTATGTCCAGTCGAAGGCGCCGCTGAGGGTGGGGCGGATCTCGTCCCAATCCATGAGGCCCGGTTCGGATTCATAGGTGAAGCCCTGGGCGTCCTCTTCAAAGCTGGCTTTCAACCAGCGGAAGAAGAAGCGGTGTTTTTCGCTGGCCTGGTAATCGATGCGGTTGTTCCACGACTGGTAGTTGACGTTATTCGGCATGCCCGTGGCGAGATAGTTGTTGACGGGCTCGCGGCGCGGGTCGGTGGGGTCGTTGTTGGCCACCGGCATCATGCGCGTGTAGGTGCTGTAGATGGGGTTGGTCATGCGAGCGCGGGGGAGGACGTTACCGGCGAACGGAGTGCGCACCCAGTGGCCGGCGCGGCTAGGATCGCGGCGGGTGCTGGCCGGGTCGTAGACCTGGTAGCGGACGGCGTCGATGGGCAGCAGGGCGGAGAAATCGCCGTTGCGCATGGCGTTGGTGGGGACGGTGTAATTGATCTCGCTGGGGCGCGCCGACTGGAGGTTTTTCAACCCGGAATAGCCGAGGAAGAAAAAGAGCTTGTTGCGGCCATCGAGGAGCTTGGGGATGTAGACGGGGCCACTGATGGTTCCGTGGTAGTTGTTGGTGTGGCCGGGCGGGACGAAGGGCGTATTGGCAAGCTGGTCAGCAAGCGCGGTATTGCCGGCCTGGTTAGCCGCGGAGATTTGGGAATATCGATTCTTTTTTACGAAGAAGGGTACGGCGTTCCATCGCTGATTGAAGTATTGATAGGTGGCCGAGCCGTGCAGGGCGTTGGCGCCTGACTTGGTGGACATGGAGACGTTGATGCCGGTGGAGTGGCCGAAGGAGGCGTCGAAGTTGGAGGTTTCGATGCGGAACTCGTCGATGACGTCGGGGCTGGGCATGAACGACGTGCGCCGGTTGGTGCCGTTAGCCGAGGCGCCGTCCATGGACCATTCGTTGCCGCCGACGTTGCCCGGCATATTGTAGGCCGAGCCGCCGCCCAACTGGCCCTGGACGAGGAACTGCGTGGTTCCGGGCACCTGGACGCCGGGTGAGAAGCGGGTGAGCATGCTGACGTTGTTGCCGAGCACGGGCAGGTCCATCACCTCGCGATGCGTGATGGCGCGGCCGGTGGAGACCGAGGAGGTTTCCAGCAGCGGGGCCTCGGCGTTGACGGTGACCGATTCGGCGGTGCCGCCGACCTCGAGGGGCGCGTCAATTTGGAGCCGCTCACCGATGGCCAGCGTGATGCCGGAGCGCACGTAGCGCTTGAAGCCGCTCATCTCCACCGTCACCGAGTATTCGCCGGGCAACAGGAGGGGTGCTTCGTAATAGCCGCTGGAATTGGTGGTGAGGCGCGTCACCGTGTTGGTGCCGGTGTTGGTGACGACGACGCCGGCGCCGGCGACAACGGCTTGCTGGGCGTCGGTGACGGTGCCGGCAATGGTGCCGCGCGTGTCCTGGGCTGTCAGTAGAGTGGCGCTGAGCAGCAGCGCGAAGACCTCACGTTTAAAGATCATGGCAAGCCCCCCTAGGGCTGAGATGGCCGACAAGGTATATCGAACGTGGCCCGCTCGCGCAAGGGGGGCGGGTGGTTTTGTGGGGGCGGGTGGTTTTGGCGGATAGTCCCGCCGGATGAGATCTTGCTCACCTTGGAGCGTTTCTCGCGTCCAACACTTCCGATGCGCACACTGTCCGCCCTCCTCGCGATCTCGATTCCCCTGGCCGCGGCCCCGCCTTCGACCGGCGAATGGCGGCAGTTCCGGGGGCCCAATGGAACGGGAGTGGGGACCTCAACAGGGCTTCCGGTGGAGATGGACGGCTCGCACAACCTGGCCTGGAAAGCGGCCACGCCCGCGTCCTACTCGTCGCCGGTGATGACGGCCGAGCGGGTGTACCTGACCGGGCACGAGGACACGAAGCTGCTGACGATTGCGCTGGACCGGGCGAGCGGGCGCGAGTTGTGGCGCGCGGAGGCTCCCAAGCCGTGGCCGGTGAAGCCGAAGGGTCCGGCGAGCCCCTCCATGTCGTCGCCGGCCACTGACGGTGAAAACGTCTACGTCATCTGGGAGCATTCCGGCCTGCTGAGTTATGACAAAGCGGGCAAGCTGCGCTGGAGCCTGGCGCTGGGCGAGATCAATACGCCCTATGGCTTCGGCAGTTCGCCGGCGGTGTTCGGCTCCACCGTCGTGCTCATCTGCGATCAGGATGGCGAGTCGTTCGTGCTGGCCGTTCACAAAGACACGGGCAAGCAGTTGTGGAAGACGGCGCGCCCGCATGCGCAGCACAGCTTCCCCTCGCCGGTATTGTTTGAGCCGCGGGACAAGGATGGCAAGGCGGGTCCAAAGCAGGTGGTGGTTTCCGGCTCGCACCAGGTGGCCGGCTATTCGCTGGCGACAGGGGAGCGGCTGTGGTGGGTGGACGGCATGGCGTGGCAGGCCAAGCAGACGCCGCTGGTGGATGGAGGCACGATCTACGTGCTGTCGTCGATGCCGCCGATGGAGGAGTTGGGGCCGGTGCCAGCCGAGAAGACGCTGGCTGAGTTCCTGGAGAAGTTCGACACCAACAAAGACGGCAAGATGACCAAGGACGAGTCGCCGTCGGCGAAGCCCTATGGCATGCGCGAGCTGTGGTTCTTGTGGGACACGAATAAGAACGGCCAGTTGGACGCGATCGAGGTGGAGATCTTCCTCAAGCGCAACAGCGCGCGCAGCGGCCTCTATGCCTTACGGCCGGAGGGCGCGGGCGACCTCACCGGAACGGCGATCGCCTGGTCGTACCAGAAAGGGCTGCCGAACATCCCTTCGCCGCTGCTGTATCAGGGGCTGCTCTATGTGATCCGCGAGGGTGGCATTCTCACGGTCTTGGAACCGGCTACGGGCAACGTGGTGAAGCAGGGCCGCGTGACGGGGGCGCTGGGCGACTACTTCGCTTCGCCTGTTGCCGCCGATGGAAAGATCTTCCTGCTCACGCACGACGGCAAGCTGGCCGTGATGAAGGCGGGGGCGGAGTTCGAGGTGCTCAAGGTGAATGAGTTGGATGAAACCTCGTGGGCGACGCCGGCCATCGACGGCAACCAGGTGTTCGTGAAGACGCAGTCGGCGCTCTATTGTTTCGCGTTGAAGAAGCCTTGAGATGAAGAAACCGGGCTGAGGGCAAGCCGCGGACACCCGCTCAGCGCTTGAGGCCGGAGATGCAACAGTCTTCCTGGGTGGCTTCCGGGACGGAGTCCTTGAGCCAGCAGGCGCCCATGCCGCCGGGCTCCTCGGGCTTGACGAAGGTCCAGGCAAGGCAGCGCGACTCCTTGTCGCATGCCGATTTGCAGCGGGTGGGATTGGATGTGGCCATGTCGAGGGAGCGGTAGTCGCCGCCGGGCAGGTTGATGTTGACGCGCCAGCCGGTGGAGCCGGAGCCTCCGGTGTCGCGAGGGCGGCCGCGCGGGGTGGTTCGGCCATCATCGCCCGCGCCGAGGGTGGCGCCTTTGAGTCCGGAGATGCAGCAGTCCTCGCGGGTCGCTTCGGGAATGCTGTTTTTGAGCCAGCAGTAGCCCATGCCGCCAGGGGATTCCGGCTTGACCAGGGTCCAGGCCAGACACGCCGCCTCTTTGTCGCAGGCGGCTTTGCAGCGCTCGGGGTTGGAAGTGGCCATGTCGATAGCGCGGTAGTCGCCGCCTGGAAGATTGGTATTCACCTTCCAGTTGGCCGGCTCAATTCTCGACTCGCGGCGCGTGCCGGCCAGAGCCGCCTCGGCAACTCCGCCGCGCAGGGCGGCAAGTCCAACCTCTCCGGCCGTGCGTCCCGGCGGCGTGTGTCCGCCCTGTGTCCGTCCGTCGCTGAGCATACCCGGCGAGGAGGTCTTCCTATAGCCGGCGGGGATCTCAAACAGGCTGGGCGGCTGCGGACCGGCGCGCAGGTTGCGGTTCTCTTGGATGAACCCCATCACATCCAACCGCACAGGGAGATCGAGGGCATCGGCCACCCACACGATGGCGTGCAGGGGCTGGCCGTTGGGTTGGTTGCCCAGGTTGGCACGCATCTTCGTGCAGGCGTAGCCGAGCACGGTTTCCCTGCCCAGGGTCTGTTTGCGCATGTTCATCAGATCGAGGTTGGACAGGTCGGTTTTACCCGGCGGCTGGCTGGATGAGAGAGAGGTTTCGGAAAACTGCCGTTTGTCGACATACAACGTCCAACTGACGCCCATGTCGCGGCGGGCAATGGTGACGATGCGTCCCAGGGGCCCGGCGAGAAACCCTTCGACACGGGATTTCTGTCCCGAGACATAGAGTTTCAGGGTTTGGGTAACTCGTCCCTCATCGAGGATCACCATGTCGGTGGAGTAATCGGTAATCTTGGCTGCCAGGAAGGCAGGAGATAAGAACAGGAGCAAGCAGGCGCGGTTCATCGCGGTCTCCTCCGGATCGGACGCGTTGCACGTCCGTTGTAAGTCCGCGAGTAGTGTACGCCTGCGCTGGATGGGTGTCGAGCGAATTCAAACTCGCTTGAAACAAGCAGTTTGAAACAGTCAAAGTTGCTGCTGGAGGGGCGGTTCCAGGGCCTGCGCTGGAGTTACACCATATCCAGCGTGAGCGGCTTCGGCTGTTTGCCGTCGACATCGAGGACGCCATATTCCAGCGCCAGGGCGGCGGCCACGAGCACGCGGCCGGTCTTATCGGTGAGGCGGGGGTCGCGGGCCAGGGCGTCGATGACGAGGCCGATGAACTCCGGGCTCTCACTGTTACTGGCGTCGATCCAGCCGGCGTTGACGGCTTCCATGACGGCCTCGGTGCGCACGAGTCCTGGATAGAGGGAGACGACGCTCACGCCGTGGGGTTGAAGGTCATGCGCCATGGCGGCGGCCATCTTGTCGGTGGCCGATTTGGAGACGCCGTAAAGGACGTTGCCGATGTGTTTTTGAGCAGCCCAGAAGCTGAGGTGGACGATGAGGCCGCGGCCGCGGGCGATCATGAGCGGCGCGGCGTGGCGCGAGCAATCGTAGCCGGCGCGGACGCCGGCCTCCATCATGGCCCTCCATGCCTCGGTCGGCTGCTGCCAGAAGGGCAGGCTCCAGGTGAAGACGCCATCGCGGACCATGCAGTCATAGCCGCCCCAGGCGCCGTTGACGAGCAGGTCGGGCGCGCCGCACTCGGCCGCCACGCGGGCAAAGAGGGCCCCCGTCTGGGCGGTGTCGGTGTGGTCGCAGGCGATGCGCTCGATGCCCTCGGGGAGTGGGGCCGTCAGGATGGTGCGGCCGGTGGCAAAGACGCGATAACCCGCTCCGTGCAGGGCCAGGGCGACGCCGCGACCAATGCCACGGCTGGCTCCGGTGACGACGGCCACGCGCTGCGGGGCACTCACTTGCCGACCACCTCGGCCACGGGTTTGCCGGCGCGTGGTTGGGCGGCGTTGTAGTCCTCGCCGAGGAGCGCGGCGATAGTGGCCGCCACCTGGTTTTGGGTGATGGCGGAGATGTTCTTGCGTTCGCCCAGCGGCCTGGTGTCGGGGCCAAGGAACGCCATCCAGACGTCCTTGGACTGCGGCAGCTTCTGGCCGTGGCTGCGCCAGCCCAGGGGAGCCTCGCCGCGCCCGTGGTCGACGGCCAGGACGAGGGTGGTGACGCCGCGCGAAGAGGGATCGCTTTGGGCGGCTTCCCACAGCCGCTTGACGTACTCATCCACGCGGCGTGCGGCACGAAGATACTCGGTGTAGTTGCCGGCGTGCGCCCAGTGGTCGGTTTCGCCGAGGGAGAGGTAAAGCACGGCGGGCTTTTTCACGCGCCAGTACTCAAGCGCGGTGTGGAAGGGGTAGATGTCGTCGCATTCGCCCGCCACGTCGCGCGGGGCTTCGGCTTTCAACTGGTTCAGCATTTCGATCTTTGGCGTCATGGGAGACATAGGGAAGGCATCGAAGCCGGCGTTCACGGGGAAACCCGCCCGCGGCTCGTTGAGGATCCAGGGGAAGGTATCCCAGGCCCCAAACGCGGCCACCTTGCCCTTGTAGGCGGGCTTGGTGTGGAGCCACTCCAGGACGCTCACGTTGGCGTTGTACTTTTTGTCGTTGCTGTCGACCTTGGGGTCGGGGAAGCCGGCGAAGATTTCGTTGTAGCCGGGGTAGGAGAAGTTCATGCCGTTGGTGACGTAGGCCTCCGAACCGGCCTCGCGATTGCCGTAGATCTGCCCCTGCTCGGCGATGACGCTCCACAGAAACGGCATGAGCGTTTTGCGCCGCTCGGCGGGCGTGTCGCGCCAGTATTCCTTCTTAAGGCCCTCGACGTCGTTCACGGCGCCGTTTTCCTTATTCATCAACGCCGCGTCCGCGCCCTGGAAGACCTCCTGCCAGCGCAAGCCGTCGGTCATGACGAAGATGACTTTTTTTGTTTTGGTGCGGGTCTGGGCTTGGGCGGCGGCGAATCCGGCAAGCGAGAGCGCGAGGACAAGGGCGGCAAAACGAGTGGTTCGCATAATGGGAAAATCTCCTGGGGAATCCACTTCAGCTTAGCCTCATTCCTGTTTCGGCCTGCTGACGCGCTACACTTTGCAGGTTGGCCTCGATACACCGCGTAGAAGTCTTGAAGTACACACCGGAGGAACTGCTCATCCGCCAGCGCCCCGGCTATGGCGAGTTTGTGATTTCCCTGCTGGTAGCGCTGGCGCTGGCCACGGTTGCCGGCTACGAGGCGATTCTGCCGGAACCGAACTACTCCCTGTGCGCGTTGCTGGGCGTGGTGGCCATGTTTTGGGGCACGGTGGCGGCCTTCTCGCTGCTGGAGACGCACATTCACGCCGTGCGCGCGCGGGAGACGCTGACATTGAAGCGGTACTTTCTCAACATCGCCTCGTCGCGGCGGATTCCGCTGGCGCATATCCGCGATGTGCGCATGGAGCCGGCGCTGTTCCATCGCGCCGGGCTGCGGATTACCTTTCGCTCCGGGCGCGCGCTTTCGCTGACGTTTCCGCCGGTGCCGGGCGACCGTTTCTGGCTGGACAAGCTGGCGCTGGACCTGACGACGTTTCTCCCCCGGCACACGGGCTAGACGCCACGCCACCCAGGCGCCACCCAGCCGCGTGGCGCGCTACACTGGCGGACGATGGAACATACACTTTCCCGCCGCAGTTTTCTCGGCGCCTCGGCCGCCCTGGCCGGCGCCGTCTCGCCTCTGCTTGCCGCCGGCAAAAAGCCCGTGCTCGGGCTGGAACTCTACTCGGTTCGCAACGAACTGGCCAAGGACCTCCCCGGCACACTCAAGGCCGTGGCCAAGATGGGCTATGAGGGGGTGGAGTTTTTCGGCCCCTACGCGGATTGGAAGCTGGATTACGCCAAGGAAGTCCGCAAGATGCTGGATGACCTCAACCTGAAGGCCCTTTCGGCGCACACAGGCGCCAAATATTTCACGCCGGAGGAACTGGCCCGCGTGGCCGAGCTCAACCTGGCCATCGGTTCGAAGTACATCGTCATGTCCAGCGCGGGCAGTGTGAAGTCGCTGGATGGCTGGAAGGAAGTGGGGGCGAAGCTGACGGCCGCCGATGCGCAGTTAAAGAAGCTGAAGCTGCGCACGGGATTTCACAATCACGCCACCGAGTTCACCCCGCTGGAAGGGAAGCGGCCGATTGAGGTGCTGGCGGCGACGACGCCGAAGAGCGTGGTGCTGCAGTTGGATGTCGGCACATGCCTGCAGGCCGGCTCCGATCCGATCGAGTGGACCAAGGCCAATCCGGGCCGCATCGTCTCCATCCACTTAAAGGACTGGAAGAACGCGCCTGGACATGAGGGCTACCGCATTCTGCTGGGCGAGGGCTACGGGAAGTTTAAGGAACTGATCCAGACAGCGGGCAAGTCCGGCGGGTTGGAGTATGTTCTGGTGGAGCAGGAAGGGCACCAGTTGCCGGCGCTGGAAGCTTCGGAGAAGTGCCTGCAGAATCTGAAGAAGATTCTCAGCTAAGCCAACGGGTGGCCGCGGCGCGGATGGCCGTCCCGCGGCAGACCGGTTGGGCGGCGGCTAGCGCCGGGTCATGAGCCTGAGACGCTCTTCCTGTGTGAGCGCCACGTCGGAGCTGGCTTCCAGGCGCGGCATCCTGGGAGCGAAGGGAGTTTCCCCGGCGACGGGGCGCGCTCGCTCGCGGAATGCGAAGTAACTTGTCTCGACGGCGAGCTGCCGGTCGTACCGGGGGGCCGCGCTCTCCATCCACGCATGTTTAGCTATGACGCCGAACATGCCGCTGCTATCGGTGTCGGGTGAGATCGTGGCGGCGGAAAGCGGGATTGTCAGCACCAGCGCCGAAAGAAGAAACACGCCCAGTCTATTCAGGTTCACAGTTGGCCTCCGAAAAGTCGATGCCCTATCGACGCGGAAACAAGGCAAGGTTGCGAGTGGAATGGGCAGGCCCCTGCAGAGCCTGCGATGAGTTACTTTCATGATAGAGGGGTGGGCTACCGATTTCAAATGAATATTCGGCTGTGAATTTCTTTTCCGGCAGGCTCCCCCGCACGTTTTCTCATGGTCCCCCTCATGTGGGAATATCGGCCTGGTAATAATTTCCAGCATGGCCGCTCCCACGCCTCTCGAGAGCGGTGATTGTCTTTTCTTCGCCCCCGTAACGTTTACCTGCCGCGGCCGTCTCTTCAAGGTCAGCTCACGCGGGAGTTAAGATGAGGAAACTGGGCTTTTCCCAAGTGAATCCATGCGAGGTCTTGTGCACCGTATTTGTCTTTGCCTGATCGTCTTCTGCCTGGTTGCGCCTGCCTATGGGCAGACGGTGCTTGCCACCCTGAGCGGAGATGTGTTTGACCCGTCCGGCAAGGCGGTGGCGGGAGCCTCCGTCACGGCCACGGGGCGTGAGACCGGCCGCGCCGTTACAGGCTTGAGCAACCCAGACGGCTCGTTTACGATCACCGCGCTGCCTGCCGGCACGTACCAATTGAGCTTCAGCGCGCGTGGCTTCAGGATCTTCGAGCGGCCAATCGTACTAGCCGTGGGCCAGCAAGCCCGCATTGCGGTGGAGTTGGTTGTCGGCGGTGAGGGCGACACCATTCATGTCACCGATGAACGCCCGCTGCTGCGCACCGAGCAGGCCGCGCTGGGCGCGGTGATTGAGAACGCGCAGGTGACGGGACTGCCGCTGGATGGCCGCAACTGGACCGAACTTGCGTTGCTTGTTCCCGGCGCCGCGCCTTCGGCGCAGGGTTCGGCCGGATCGACGCGCGGCAACATCTCGCTCAGCCTCAACGGCGGCCGCGAGGATGCGAACAGCTTTCTGCTCGACGGTGTGTATAACGGGAACCCGAACCTGAATGGCTCGGGCGTGGTGCCCGCGGTGGACGCCATTCGCGAGTTCGAGGTGGTGACATCGAACTACGACGCCAGCTTCGGGCGCAACGGCGCGGGCCAGGTGAACGTGGTTCTCAAGAGTGGGGGCAACTCGCTGCACGGAGCCGTGTATGAGTTTTTCCGCAACGCGGCGCTGGATGGGACGAACTACTTTGCGCCGGCTAGCGAGCCGAAGCCAAAGTACCAGCGCAACCAGTTTGGGGCGGCCATTGGAGGACCGATCCGCAAGGACCGCACCTTCTTCTTTGCCGACTTCGAGAGCCGACGCACGCGCGAGGGGATCACACGCGTGACCAACGTTCCCACCGCCATCGAGCGCACAGGCGACTTTTCGCGCAGCGGCCTCCCGTTCCTGCTTGATCCGTTCACCTTCCAGCCCTTTCCCAACAGCCGCATTCCGACGAGCCGGCTGCATCCGATCGGGGTGGGCGTGGCCAGCCTCTATCCGCTGGACAACCGCAACGCGGCTGGACAGAACTATGTGAGTTCGCCCACCGGGCGCGAGCGCAACGACCAGTTCGATGTGCGCGTCGACCACAAGCTGGGGGCGCGCTCGGACCTCGCCTTCCGCTACAGCTTTGCCGACCGCATGCTATATGAGCCGTTCACCGGAGCCAACTTCGCCGCCGTGCCGGGCTACGGCAACGACGTGCCGCGGCGGACACAGAACGCCATGGCCACACACACCCACGCCTTCACACCGGCGCTTCTGAACGAGTTACGAGCCGGGTTCAATCGCAATGCCAGCTCCGTGCTGCAGGAAAATCGCGACCGCAACATCAGCGCTTCGCTGGGCCTGCCTGTGTTCGCCGGGGCGCGCGCCAATGGCCTCACCTACTTCAGCGTGCCCGGCTATTCCGCCCTTGGCGACGAGTACAACAACCCGCAGCAGACCAACATCAACTCACTGCAGTTGATCGACCAGATCTCCTGGATCCGCGGCCGGCATCATCTGAAGCTCGGCTTCGACTACCGGCGCCTGCAACAGAACGCATTCCGCGACATCCAGGCGCGCGGCCTGATCAACTTTGTCGGCTACACAGGCAACGCCTTGGCCGAGCTGTTGCAGGGACTGCCGGCCGTGACCGGCATCGCCCGCGTCGACAATCCGCAGTACCTGCGCGGCTCGAGCGCAAGCGGCTTTGTGAACGACAACTGGCGCGCCACCTCGCGGCTCACGCTGACGCTCGGCCTGCGCTACGAGTACAACAGGCCGCCCTACGACCGCTACAACCGGGCCAACCTCTACGATGTGGGCACGCGTGGTCTGGTAGCGGCGGGAAGTGGCAGCATGCCGCGCTCGGGCTACACGAGTGACCGCAACAACTTTGCCCCGCGCCTCGGACTGGCCTGGACGCTCGGCTCGCGCGGGGCCACCGTGGTGCGCGCCGGCTACGGCTTCTACTACGACCAGAATCCGCTTGCCCCGGGCGAGGGCCTCTACTTCAACGCGCCGTATTACGACTTCCGGCTCTACGTTACTTCGGCGCAGTTTCCGCTGCTGCTGCACAATCCTTATCCGGCGAACTACCCGTTTCCCTCGCCGCCGTCGTCGCTGTCGTTCCAGCGCGACCTGCGCACTGGCTACCTGCAGCACTGGAACCTTGGCATCCAGCATCAGCTTGGCTCAAACCGGGTGATGGAAATCGCCTATGCCGGATCGAAAGGAACAAAGCTGCTCTCGGCGCGTGACATCAACCAGCCAGACCCGAGCCCGGCCGACGTGCCGCTGCGCCCCAACTTCCGTTTCGCCGACATCAACCAATTGGAATCGCGCGCCAACTCGAACTTCCACAGCCTGCAGGCGCGCTTCCAGCAGCGCTTGTCGAACGGCGTTTCGGCGATTGCCAGCTACACGTGGGCGAAGTCGATTGACGACGCATCGAGTTTTTTCCCCAGCGCCGGCGACGCCAACTTTCCGCAGGACAGCCGCTATGTGGGCCCGGAGCGGGCGCGCTCAAACTTCGACGTCCGCCATCGCTTCACCGCCGGTTATACCTGGGAGCTTCCCTTCGGCCGGGCCCGCTGGTATGGCGGCTGGCAGACCTCCGGCATCTGGACCTTCCAGACGGGGCGCCCCTTCACGGTGGCGCTGTTGAGCGAACTGGATAACTCCGGCACGGGGCGCTCGTCGCTCGGCTTCGGTGCCAACGACCGGCCGCATGCGCTGCGCAACCCCACGCTGGACAACCCCACGCCCGAGCGCTGGTTCGACACGACCGCGTTTGCCATGCCTGCCAAGGGCACCTTCGGCAACGCCGGCCGCAATATTCTCGACGGCCCCGGCCTGCAGAACATCAACGCATCGCTGTTGAAGAACTTCAACTTGACCGAAGCGGCGCGCCTGCAGTTCCGCTTCGAGGCGTTCAACCTGCTCGACCACACGAATTTCGATCTGCCGAACCTGTTCGTCGGTTCGCCGACGTTTGGGCGCGTCAGTTCGGCGCAGTCGCCGCGGCACATCCAGCTTGGGCTCAAGTTGCTGTTTTGACCTGTGGCGCGGTCCATTCGCGCCAGGCTCCCAGCAGCGGGAAGTAGAGTCCCAGGCGGACCTCCTCGCCGGGCGCGACGACGCGGGCGTAGCGTTCCAACTGCTCGCGGTAGCGGCGCTGTTCCTCGTCAAGGAACGCATCGAGGCCGCCGCCTTCGTGGGTGCTCGTCTTGAAATCGATGACCCAACGCCGGCCGTGTTCGTCGACGAAGGTGCAGTCGACGCGGTGGTTCGTCACTTCGCCGCCCGAGGCGACCGTAAGCGCGAACTCGCGACGGTCGTCGGCATGGCGCGTCAACACCCAGCGCCCGCGCGTATCGGCGAGGGTTTCCACCAGCGCCCGGTCCACACGTTGCAACGCATCGTCCAACTCCACCGGTGGCACACCGAGCGTGGCCAGTTGAGCCCGCATGGCCGGGTTGCGTTCGCGCACGCGCGAGGCGCTCCACTGCTCCAGCCCCTCCTCGGCGATGCGCGTCAACCACGCATGCACGACGACGCCGACATGCCGCAGCGAGTCACCGACCCACTCGTAGCTGTGGCGCTCGGGGGTCTCTTCCACTGTCTCCTCGCCGCGCCAGCGAATCGCTTCTTCCTCGGGTGGTGTCTGCCAGCCGGAGGCGACGCGCCGCAGCAGCGGATACTCCGCCACGGCGTCTTCATCGGCCTGTTCCACGGGCGGAGGCATCGCGACGAACTGATCCCTCACGGCGCCCCACAAGGCATGGAGCATGGAGCCCGAGCGCGGCGTCTTCCACTCGTGTTTGGCGGCGTTCCACTCGATCTGGCCGAGCAGGTGCAGGCGTCGCCTGGCCCGCGTCGCGGCCACATACAACAAGCGCCGCAGTTCGTTCTTTTCGCGCTCGGAACGGTACCCGGCGAGGTAAGAGCCTGCCTCCTCCTGCTCCCCCGTCGGAGCGACGGCCGCCATCAAGGTGTGTTCCACGCGGTCCAGCGGCAGCCGCACCATGCGGATGAGCTCCGTCTCCGGCGGGCGCCTGCCTTTGTCCAAACCGGGAATGATCACGGTGTCGAACTCAAGCCCCTTGGACTTGTGAATCGTCATCAACTGGACGCGCTCAGTGGCCGCCGGGTCGGGCGCCGCGAAGAGCCGCTCCGTCTCGGCCTGCAGGGCCGCGAACTCCGCCTCGCCGCCTTCGTCCACCGCGTCGAGCAAGCCGAGAAAGGCCTCCGCGTCGCGGGCATCACGCGCCGACTCCAGGCAAAGGGGGCCGCCCAGGGCGCGCCAGGTCACTTCGACCAGCTCGCGCAGCCGCACGCGCCGCGCCCGCTCCAGGCCGGCATCCATAACCGGCGCGATGCGTGCCCAACGGCGCCGGCCTTCCTCACTCAATGCGTGCGCGCGGAGATCGAGAAGCCGCCGCGGCGCTTCCTTCGGCGCGCCTTCGGCCAGCGCGTTCAAGTCGCACAGCGTGAGGCCGCACCAGGGGGCGCGCAGCAGGGCCAGCCAGCTGACGCGATCCATGGGATCGAGCAGCGCGCGCGTGAGTGAGAGCAGATCGAGCACCGCCTGCCGTTCGCTGAGGGGGTCGATGTCGATGGCGCGGAAGGCGATTCCTCGCCGCTTCAGTTCCGCGATAATGTGCACGAGATCGGCCCTACGCCGCGCCAGCACCGCCACCGTACCCTCGTGCTCGCGTAGCGCCTCTTCGATCAGGTCAGCGGCGCGCGCGGCTTCACCGGCATCGTCGCCTTTAAGGAACGGATGGACCCGCACGGCGTCACCCTCGTCCCCGGCCTTCGTTGCCTGCGCCGCCGTGTACGAGATTGCCCCCGTGGCCGCGTCTTCAATTGCCGCCAGCACGTCGGGGAACGTAGCGTTGACCCACTCCACGATGCGCGCCTGCGAACGGAAATTCGCCTCGAGCGTGAGCCGCGCCAGATCCAGTTCGCCCAGCCCGTACCTGCACAGGTCGAGGAAGTTAGCCACCTCCGCCTCGCGGAAAAGATAGATGGACTGCATCGGATCACCGACGAGAAGCGCAGTACGCGGCGGCTCTTCGTTCAAGCCCGCCCAGCCAGAGGTGAGGCGCTGGATCAAATCGAGGTGAGTCACCGAGGTATCCTGCATCTCGTCGATGAGCAGGTGTTCGACACGTTCGCCGAGGGCAAGGGCGAGGTCGGTGGGGTGGTCTTCCGTACCCAGCGCCTGGAGCGCGGCCAGCGACAGTTCGATGAAGTCCACTTCGCCGCGCAATTGGAACCGCACGCGCAACTCGGCCACTGCGTGGCGAAGGAGGCGCAGCGCGGCAGCCAGCACGCGCCACGCATGCTCCTCATAGCGCGGTTCGGGCAGCTTGGGAATGCGCGCCAGGGCCGCGACCAGCGCCGGCGCGAGCGTCATCCCCGTCCACGGCGCGGGCAGCTTCTTGCGCGGCTCGCCCTTCTGCGTCAGCAGCCGCGCGGTGAGTTCCTTCCACTCGGCGAGGGATTGCGGCAATTCTTCTACCATCGGCAGGCAGCGCGCCGCCAGCGACAACTCATACTTCACCGCCGCGGCCAGCGACTCTTCCAACACCGGCCGCAGATCGTCCACATCGCCGCTCAAGCCGACGCGAGGCAACCACTGATCGCGGCGCTGCAGCATCGACGAAATCAGCGCCGCCAGCCGCCCGGCGTCGTTTTCCAGGTGCAGCAACAGCTCGCGCACATCGGCCGACAGCGGGTTGTCAGAGCCGAGCATGCGGATGGTCGCCGCGGCTGCCGCCTGATAGGACTCGCTCGCATCCTCGGCCGGCTCCATCGCTCCACCCAAGCCCCCCAGTACAGGCAGCCTCCCGGCGAGCCAGGCGCAAAGCGAGTCGATGGTTTGAATCCGCATCCGCTGCGGACTTGCCAGCAGTTGCCAGCCACGCTCCTGATCGCGCTCCCAGACGGCCCGCGCCAGCCGCCATGTTTGCAGCTTGTGCGGTTCTTCGGGCGCATTCCCACGCGCCGCGTGCAGTGACTCCACCACGCGCGCGCGCATCTCACCCGCCGCTTTGCGCGTGAACGTGATGGCCATCACGCGTTCGGGCTCATCGACGCGCGCCAGCAGCACAAGGTAACGCTGGATGAGAAGCTCCGTTTTGCCCGACCCCGCCGGCGCCTGCACGAGGAACGACTGGCGTGGATCAAGCGCCCGCGCGCGCTGCGCGGCATCGGGCGGCAGGGCGGCGCTAGGAGCCGGCATCGTCCTCACCCTCCTGGCGCGGCGGCGCTTCATGTACGCGGCACAACGCCGGCAGATGGCAATTGCCGCAGGACTGCGCCGACTTGGGCGCCACCGCGGCCCAACCGCCGCGATGCTCAACGGCCAGTTTCTCCAGCACGCGCCGCCATTCGGTCACACGCCCGGCCATCGTTCCTTCACCTGGCTTCACCTTGGGGAGGATTCCCGTTTCCTCGGCCACACCCTTGAACTTCACCTCGGCCCGCTTCAGTTGCGCGAAGGCTAGTGCCGCCACGGGCTGCTTCGCCGCCACGGCATAGAGCGGCACCTGCGGCTCATCGGGCCGCTCGCCATCCCAGGCCGAGGGCGAGGGCGCGTTGCTCTTGTAGTCGATCAGCACCAGCCGCCCATCGTCCAACTCATCCCGCCGGTCATATTGCGTGCGCAGCTTGAGGCCGCCCAACTCGACGTTGACGACGCGCTCGCTGCCGGTGACGCGGAAGTTCGCCTCGCGTTGTTTCTCGACATCCATCCAGAGCGCAAGCAGCCGCTCCAGGCGCTGCTGCTCGACGTCGCGCACGTGCGCATCGAAGCTCTCCGTCAGCCCGTCGCTGCACTCGGTAAGGGCCCGGCGGACGGCGGTGCGGATGATGAGCGCCAACCGCCCTTCAGCGGTTTCTTTCAATGTGACGAGATCCTTGAGCACCTCCCAGCAGAAACGGATGGCGGCATGGAGGATAACACCGCGTTCCTGCGCCGATAGTCCGATTTCAGACTCGGGGAACTCGCCGGCCCGCAACCGATGGAGGGCGAAGGCACGGAACGGGCAGTGCGCCTGGTCGCGCAGCAGCGACGCCCCGCCGCGGCCTTCCTCCTGGGCAAACTCGGGAGCCTGCGCGTCGTCCAACTGTTCTGACGGCGCGCCCTGCCAAGCCGGCGCTTCGGTCTCGGCCACCTGGCGGAACTCGCCGGGGAACAATGGACTCGCCAGCAGCGGCTCCTCACCGTCGGCCCGCGCATGGCTCACCGTGACCTCGGGCGCGCAGCGCAGCAGTTCCCCGGTGGTTTCGCGGTGATGACGCAGCCACAGTGCGGGCGTCACCTCGGGCATGCGCGCCGTGCGCTGCAGGGAGAGCGGTAGAAGCGGCACCGGCTGCGCCGGCGGCGGCCAGGCGCGGTCATGAAATCCGGCCAGCCAGACGGCATCGAAGGGCAGACCGGTGGCCTCACTGACGCTCATCAGTTGCAGCGGCTGGCTGATCTCTTCGGTTTGGAACACCGTCTCGCGGGCGATGAGTTGGAGCAGCTCGGCGGCCTGATGGGCGTTGACTTCAGCGGCGATGGCATCGAGCGAGGCGAGTTCAGCGAGCGCATCGCGGAGGCTCTCCATGGCCTGGTACTCCTCGCTTTCAGGCGTGCGGCCGGGCCAGCCCATAATGCGAAACAGGCGCGAGAACTCCCGCGCCCATTCAGCCGGCCTTTGTTGCGGCGGCAGGCCGCGCCGCCGCGCCTCCCACTCCATCACCAGGCGCGCCATGGTGGGAGTGGAGGGTGCGCCGAGTTCCAACCCGCGCACCGCGCCACCGCGTTCACGGAGCTCCAGTGCCCGGCCCGCCCGCGCGATGCGCTCTTCTCCCGCGCCGCCGACATAGGGTGACAGCAGCAACGCCGCCGCCGTCTCCGCTTCGACGCGCTCGGCGGTGAGCGCCGTCAGATGGAGCGCCGCGCGCACCACGCCGACCGAAGCCAGCGGGCGGCCGAGCGAAAGGTGATACGGAGGCGGCTCGCCGCCTCCGCGAGGAAACACGCGCGCGAGCACGGCTTCCCATTCGTCGCGCGCCGCCTGCAAATCGGGCACGATGATCGCCAGACGCTGCCTTGCCTCGCCGCGCAAACGTCCCAGCGCCCACTCCGCGGCGGCACGCATTTCGGCTTGCGGCGTGGCAAATGAGAAGAGGCTGGCCTCCACCCCCATCCACGATTCAAGCTCATGCTCGACGACCCGCGTGCCGGCCTTGCGCAGCGCCTCCAGCAGCAGGGCGAGGCGGGGCGGCTGCTGAGCAAACCCGGCCAGCACAACCACGGCCGGGGCCTCCACGCCGCCCTGCTCCAAAGCCGCCGCAACGGTGGCAGCCAACTGGGCGCGCGATTGCCATCCGGCCCGTTTGCAGCGCCGGAAGAACTCCCGCGCCCACTCCCGGAACGCAATCGGATCCTCGGCCAGATCCCAGGCCGCATCGCGCATCGGCAACTGCCACTCGGCCACGGTGCTCCAGGCATGGGCGGCCTGTTCTGCGGCGCGCTGGGGATTGAGGATGCCGGCGGCCTGCGGCGATGACTCAATCACCTGCCGCCAGAGCAGCGTCTCCTGGCGCGGGTTCAGCCACACAGTTGCGTCGCCGGCGGCAACGGCCAACCGCGCGGCCATGGTGTCAAGCCACGCCTCGAAAGCCAGCGCCTGCGGAGTGGCCCACTGGCGGCGGCCCGCCTCCTGTTGGAGGCGCGCGTACTCGGCGTGCACGCGCCGCGCCAGCCGCGTGGTGGCGGTGAGGCAGAGCGCGCCCTGCTCAAGCAGGGCGGCCAGTTCGTTGGGCGTCACTCCGTCATCATCGCGCAGACGGCGGCTGTGCGTTTACCCCGCGCTCACCATCGATCGCAGAAAGCGCGCCCCGCGCGGGATAGCCGCCGTTTCCTCTTCCGTGCCTTCGTACACCAGGCTGCAGAAGCCGTTGTAGTGGACGCCGCGTAGGATGTTGAACACGCGGTTGTAGTCGATGTACTTCTCGCGTCCCTGCGCGTCCACGTCGTAGAGTTTGACGCGCACGAAGGGGGCCAGCGGGGCCACCTGTTCCAGGCTTCGGTAGTAATGGTCGTACGTGTGGCCGGCCTGCTTGGGGCCGCGCGGACCATCGCGCCCGGTGAAGTGACCGGTGTCGAGCACCAGCGCGAAGTTGGGGTGATTCACTTCCTTATGGAAGCGCAGCATGTCGTCGCCGGTGGAGGTGAGGCCGCTGTGATTCTGCAGGGCGACCACCATGCCGATCTCGGCGCCGACCTCGGCGCAGCGCCGCAGGGCTTCCGAACTGTACTTGAACGCTTCCTCGGTGCGCTCGGGCGTGGGCGCCGAACCGACGAACACGCGGATGAGCGGGGCGCCGAGGTAGAGCCCCACCTCCATGGCCACGCGGGCCTTTTCCAGCTCGGCGGGAATCTTCGAGGCGTCGCGGGCAAACTCGGTGGACACAGGAAAGCTGGGGATCGACATGCCGTGGTCAAGACAGGCGCGGCGCAGCTGTTTCAGGTAGGCGCGGTCGAAGCGCGGCAGGTGGTTCATGTGCAGATCCACCCCGTCCAAATTCAGGGCGCGGGCCGTGCGGATGAAGCCGAAGAGGTCCATCTTTCCGGCTCGAAACTGATTCTGGTAGCTGAGAGACAGGCAACTCAGTCGCATCATGGCGGCGTCAAGCTCTCCTTTCGAGTCTCCACACTCTATCAGAGCGCGATTGGTGTGGTGCGCCAGTTGCAACGGATTCTCGCGTTGACTGCTATTTCGACAGTTCCCTACGCTGAAGATTGAGTTCGATGGATCTTTCTATCCGTACAGTCGTGCTGGCGATCCTTGCGTGTGGTGGCGCGGTGGGGCAGATGCCCCTGACCGTGGATGAGGCCGTATCGCGCGCGCTCACCTCGCATGGGCTGCTGGCGGCGGGTCAGAACCGCATCGCCGCGGCCCAGGGCTTGCGCCGCCAGGCGGCCCTGATGCCGAATCCCAAGCTCGTGCTGCAGTTGGAGAATACGCGGCCGTATGGCAACCCCGCTTTTCAGTTCAACCGCGACACCGATCAGTTCGCCTATCTGCAGTACATGTTCGAGACGGCCAATAAGCGCGGCCTGCGCATGGAAGCGGCGGCGGCCAACGTGCAGCGGGCGGAGTTGGAGCGTGAGGCGCTGGCGGCGCAGATCAGGGCGCGGGTAAAGGCCGCTTACTGGCTTGCGGCGGGGGCGGCACAGATTCAGCACTGGCTGGATGATGACGTGACGCGGTTTGAAGAGATCGTCAACTACCACCAGATCCGGGTACGCGAAGGGGCCGCCGCCGAATCGGACCTGCTGCGCGTGCAACTGGAGGCCTCGCGTCTGCGGCTGTCGGCCAGCAACGCCCGGCTGGTGGCAGGCCGGACACGCATCGACCTGCTGCGCGAGATGGGGCAGAGGGAGTTCCCGGAGGTCACCTTCAGCGACTCGATTGAGTCGATCGGCGGCGAGATCGCCGATCCGCCGGAAGCGGCGCTGGAGCGCCGCGCGGAGGTGAAACTGGCGCGCCAGATCCACACCGCCGCTCTCAGCCAGGCGAGGCTGCAACAGGCGCTGGCCAAGCCGAACATCGACATCCTGGCTGGCTACAAGCGCACCGGCGGGCTGGACACGATGCTGGCCGGCGTGCAGGTGGACCTGCCGCTGGCCAACCGCAACCAGGGCAACCTGGCGGCTGCGCTCTCCGAGGCCAAGGTGGCTGAGTCGACGATGGCGGCGGTGGAAGCCGTGGTGCGTGCCGAGGTGGAGGGCGCCCGCCGGGCGGTGACGATTCGCAAGACGCAGTTGGACTCCATTCTGGGCGCGATGCGGACGCAGGCGAGTGAATCGCAGCGCATCGCCTCGGCGGCCTACCGCGTGGGCGGGGTGGAACTGCTGCGCCTGCTGGACGCCGAGCGGGCGCGCATTGAGACACAGGTTCTGTACTACCAAACCTTGAGTGAATATCAGCAAGCGGTCTCCGCACTGGAAGCCGCGTTGGGATTGCCGTGAAACGAACGATTTATCTGATCCCCTCGATGCTCGCCCTCGCCGCTTGCGGCAGTGGACCAACGCCCGCACCGCCGGCGGCGGCGCAGGCCGAATCGAAACCCGCGCCGGCCAGCGAGCCCGGCGTCGTCACCCTGGATGAGAAGATGACCGGCCGGGAGTGGATCGTTGTGGAACAGGTGAAGCAGGGTGCGGCCGTGGAGTCGGTGCGAGCCACGGGACGGCTGACCACGCACGAAGACTCTACGTGGAAGGTTGGCTCCATCACCGATGGCCGTGTTGTGCGCGTGATGGCGAGGCTGGGCGACCGCGTCACGAGCGGCCAGATCCTGGTGAAGCTCCACAGTCACGATGTGCATGAAGCCAGGGCCGAGCATGCCCGCGCGAAGGGAGAGCGGAGCCGTTCCCAGGCCGCGCTCGCCCTGGCCCTTCGCATGCGTGACCGGGCGCGCAAGCTATTTGACCTGAAAGCCGGCTCGCTCGAACAGGTGGAGCGTGCGGAGACCGAATTGCTGGCGGCGCAAGCCGCCGTTCAGAGCGCCGAAGTCGAAGTGCGCCGCACGGAGATTCATCTCATCGAAGGCCTGCAGGTCGACCCCGATGAGCCACAGGACCACAAGCCGGATGATGTGCTGCACGAAGAAGACCTGGTGCCGATCAAATCGCCCGGCGCGGGCACGGTGTTGCGCCGTCTGGTCTCCGAAGGCAGTGTCGTCGCCGCGGGCCAGGAGTTGCTGGTGGTGAGCGACCTCAGCCGGCTCAGGCTGATCGCCAGCCTGGGCGAGCAGCATCTTCCGGCGATTCGCTCAGGGGCCCCGGCGCGCATCGAACTGGCCGCCCTGCCCGGGCGCCTCTTCAGCGGAAAGGTGGATCGCATCGGCGAAGAGATGGACCCGCAGACGCGCACGGCCGAAGTGTGGATCACGATCGCCGCCGCGGGGCAGGCCCTGAAGCCGGAAGGTTATGCCAACGTGGAGATCCTCACCGGCGCCACGAGGCCCGGCATTCTCATCCCGGGCGAGGCGGTGCAGGATATCGAGGGCGCATCGTCGGTCTTTGTCCAAACCGGCCCGCGCACCTTCGTCGTCCGCCCCATCTCCCTGGGCGAGCGCTTTCTGGACCGCGTCGAAATACGCCAGGGGCTTTCGGCCGGCGACCGCATCGTGGTCAAGGGCAGCTTTCTCCTCAAGTCGCAACTCCTCAGATCCACTCTCGAATAGGGAACACACGCGCGCATGCTTCAGGCCCTCATTGATTTCCACCTGCGCCACCGCGCCCTGGTCCTGTTTGGCCTGGCGGGGGTGATCGGCTGGGGCGTGTACACCATGCTGCGCCTGCCCATCGAGGCGTTTCCGGATATGACGAACAACCAGGTGGTGGTCATCACCGAATGCGGCGGCATGGCGCCGCAGGAGGTGGAACAGCTCGTTTCGTATCCGCTGGAGACCGCCCTGATGGGCATCCCCAAGACGCAGTCGATCCGCTCCATCTCGAAGCTCGGCCTGTCGATGGTGACACTCGTGCTGGACGACGACGTGCCCACCTACTTTGCGAGGCAGTTGGTGAATGAGCGCCTGCAGGAGGCCCGCTCGCGCATCCCGGCGGGGTTGGAGCCCTCGCTGGGCCCGGTGGCAACGGCCTTTGGTGAGGTGCTGCAATACACCATTGAAGGCGGCGGGCTCACGGCGCGTGAGTTGAAGACGCTGCACGACTGGCAGATCAAGAACCAGCTCCGAACCGTGCGCGGGGTGAGCGAGGTAAACACCTGGGGCGGCGAGACGGCGCAGGTGGAGATCCGCGTGGACCCCGCCAGGCTAAAGGCCTACGATCTGACCCTGCGCGAGGTGTACGACCGCATTCGCGAGAACAACGCCAACTTCAGCGCGGGCTTCATCGAGCACGCCTCCGAGCAGTACACCGTGCTCGGACTGGGCCGCGCGCGGGTGCCGGCCGATCTGGCCAACATCGTGCTGCGCTCCAACCGCGGCATTCCGCTCATGCTGCGCGACGTGGCTGAGATCGGTGAGGGCGCGATGCTGCGCCAGGGGGCGACGCTGAAGGGCGGCAAGGGGGAAACCGTCTCCGGCATGATCATCATGCTGAAGGGCGAAAACGGGCGCGACGTCATCGCCCGGGCCAAGGAACGGATCGCCTCGCTCAGCCTGCCCACGGGCGTGCGCCTGCTGCCGTTCTACGATCAGTCAGACGTCATCGAAGGCACCATCGCCACCGTGCGCAAGAACCTGCTCGAAGCCGGCGCGCTGGTGATCGTGGTGCTGCTGCTGTTTCTGGGCAACGCGCGGGCCGCCCTCATCGTCGCCTTCGCGATTCCCGTCTCGATGCTGGTGGGGTTCCTCGGCATGGCCGCTTTCGGCGTGACGGCCAACCTGATGAGCCTCGGCGCGATCGACTTCGGCATGATCGTCGACGGCGCCGTGGTGATGGTGGAGAACTCTGTCCGCCGCCTGCACCGGCGGTCCGATGACGAACACTTCCACCCCGGCCAGCGCATCCGCGAGGCGGCATTGGAAGTGGGCCGGCCGATCACGTTCGCGGTGGGCATCATTATCGCCGTCTACCTGCCGATCCTCTTCCTGGAAGGCCTCGAGGGCAAGATGTTCCGGCCGATGGCGATCACCGTCTGCTCGGCCCTGGTGGGCTCGCTCGGCTACGCCCTGTTCGTCGCCCCCGCGGCCGCCAGCTATCTCATGAAGAAAGGCGTCGCCGAACACTCCGGCGCCTGGTTTGAGCGGGTTCTCGATCTCTACCGTTCCGCGCTGCGCCTCGCCATCCGCCTCCGGGTGCCCGTGCTGGCATGCAGCCTGGCCGTTGTTTCCGTTGCGCTCTACTCGCTCACGCTCATCGGCTCGGAGTTCATGCCACGCCTGGATGAGGGTTCCATTCTCATCACGACGCGCAAGCTGCCGGGCATCGCGCTGTCGGACTCGGTCCGGTTGAGCCGCGAGGTGGAGCGGGCCATCCTCACCTTCCCTGAGGTGGCCGGCGTGGTCTCCAAGCTGGGCCGCCCGGACCTGGCCACCGAAGCCATGGGGATCTACGAGGCCGACGTGTACATTCAACTCAAGTCCGAAGCCCACCTCCGCGGCCAGGCCAAAGAGGACCTCATCATGCGCATGTCCGAGCGCCTGGAGCAGATCCCCGGCGTGAGCTACAACTTCACGCAGCCGATGGCGATGCGCCTCGACGAGGTCATCTCCGGCATCAAGGCTGACCTGGCGCTGAAGCTCTTCGGCGAGGATCCGATCGTGCTCACGCGCATTGGCGAGCGCGCCCTGCGCATCCTCTCCTCCATCCGCGGCTCGGCCGACGCGCAATTGGAGATCACCACCGGCGTCCCCGAGTTACGCGTGAACATCGACCGCGCCGCCGTGGCCCGCTACGGTCTCAACGTGAGCGATGTGGAAGAGGTGGTTCGTTCGGCCGTGCAAGGCGAACCGCTGAGCGAACTGGTTCTGGGCCAGCGGCGCGTGCCGATCGCGGGCAAGATCAGCGGCGGCGCGGTGAACGATCCGGTCGCCCTGGCTCTGCTCCCTCTCCAGGCGCCGGCCGGCGAGCGCATTCCGCTGAGCAGCGTGGCGCAGGTGATGATCGGCCGCGGGGCCGAGGTGATTACACGCGAAGGCGGCCAGCGCCGTGTCGTCGTCCAATCGAATGTGCGCGGCCGCGACCTTGGCAGCTTTGCCGCCGAGGCCCAGCGCCGCGTAGCGCAAGAGATCCAGCTTCCCCCTGGCTACTCGCTCGACTGGGGGGGCCAGTTTGAGAATCAGGAACGCGCCATGAAGCGGCTCGGTCTGGTGATCCCGCTCTCGCTCGCCATTATCTTCGGGCTGCTCTACGCTACGTTTCACTCGCTGCGCCAGGCAATGCTGCTCATCCTGATCGTGCCCTTCTCGCTGGCCGGCGGCATCGCCGCCCTGTGGCTGCGCGACATGAACCTGAACCTCTCGGCGCTGATCGGCTTCATTGCGCTCTCCGGCGTTGCCGTGCTCAACGGCATTGTCATGGTGAGCGCCATCAACCGCCTGCGCCAGTTGGGCCACACCATGGAGCATTCCGTGCTCGAAGGGGCCGCCTCGCGCCTGCGCCCGGTGCTCATGACGGCCATGGTGGCGAGCTTCGGGTTCATCCCCATGGCGCTCTCGGAATCCACCGGCGCCGAGGTGCAACGCCCGCTGGCCAGCGTCGTCATTGGCGGACTGGTGAGCGCCACAGGGCTCACGCTGATTCTGCTGCCCGTGCTCTACCCCTGGTTCAGCCGCCGCGTGCCGCGCGACTAATCCGGAAACAGCGGCCCGGTCTCCACCACAATCGTGCGCCGCGAATCGCGTTCGGCGATCGTCAGCCTGGATCCGTCGTAGCGCAGCCTGGCCACGCCCTGGAATCCGGCGGGGATCTTAACGAGAAACGCCGCGTAGGAACGCGTCGCCGTGCCGCCTGCATCCAGGTAGTCATACAGCCGCCGCCCAAAGATCTTCTCCTTGGCCAGCAGCGTTTCAAACGGCTGATGCAGTCCAGTCGTGCCGAACTCGAGGCCGCGCGCCGAGGGCTTGCCCTTGTCCACGTTGCGCCAGATGTTCAGCCATGGATACTCGCGCACGCGCCAGATATAGCCGATGAGCAGCCCTTTTGATGGCGAGGCCGCCGTGACCCACCCCAACTCTTCATCAATCACGTAGGACACCACATTCGGATTTGGATCGTCCTTCAGATGGCGCAGGTTCACCGCGTTGTCTTCGCGCATTGCCAGGGGCCACCACACGGGCGGCTCCTCCGGACTCGGCAGCGGGCTCGATTGCATGAAGCCCTTGCGGGCGTTGGCATCCACCAGCGTGGTTTCATCCAGAAACGGCGGCGCGATCGTGGCATGTTGCACGAGGTTGTACATCCGTCCGAGCTTGTTGCGGTTGGTCACAATCTCGGTCACGCGCAGCGCCGCCTGGCCGGCCAGCTTCGCCGTGCGCTCCATCGACAGGCCGGCCAGCGGCAGATGGGCGCTCATGCGCGCCTCGCCCGCGGCGGTGTGCTCCAGCTTCCACGCCACGCGGGTCGCCTCGCCGTGAAACGGCATGCCATTCTTCAGCTCCGACGCCGAGGGCTGCCCCCAACGATCAAAGCAAAGAAAGTGGCCGCGCGGCCTTGGCGCAGGGCCGTTGGAATCCCAGGTTAACGGGTTGAGCCTCATGTCGCGCAGTTCGAACTCGATGAGCGAACCGCCGGCGAGGTCGAACACGGCACGCACGCCGGGGTTCTCCAGAACGGCCGTTTGCGCGGCCAGTGCGAAGGGGGCAAGGAACAAGAGTAAGGGACGCATCCGGTGTGCCATTATATTCGGCATGCGTCGCGCGCACTGGGCTCTGCTCGTTTTCCCTCTCTTCACGCTGCCGCTGCACGCCCAAGACTTGTTCGCTGAACGCATCCGTCCCCTGCTCGAAAAGCGCTGCGCCAGTTGTCACAACCCGGAAGCGAAAATGAGCGGCCTCGACGTCACCTCGCGCGGAGGCCTGTTGCGCGGCGGCAAGCAGGGCGCGGATCTGGTGCCGGGCAAATCCGCCGAAAGCCGCGTCTATCAGTTTGTCGCCGCGCGCAAGATGCCGCCCACCGAAGCGCTCCCCACCGCCGAAACCGAAGCCCTTCGCCAGTGGATCGACGCCGGAGCGGAGTGGTCCGGGCCTGCCTCGATCCACAAACAGCGCGCCCGCGCCGGCGCAGACTGGTGGGCCTTGCAGCCGCCCCAGCCCCAGACTGTGCCCGCCATCGACGGCTTCACGAATCCCATTGATGCGTTTCTCGCCCACAAGCTGCGCGAGAAAGGTCTGGCTTTCGCCCCACGCGCCGGTGAGCGCACCCTGCTGCGCCGCCTCGCCTTTTCGATGAAGGGCCTGCCGCCGAGTGCGGCCGAGTTGTCGCAGCCGTTCCCGGCCGCACTGGAGGCAGCACTCGCTTCGCCCCAATACGGCGAACGTTGGGGCCGCCACTGGCTCGACGTCGCCCGCTTCGGCGAGACCGACGGCGGCGAGCACAACAACGAGCGCTTCACCGCCTGGAAATATCGCGACTGGGTCATCGACGCCCTCAACCGCGATATGCCCTACGACGAGTTCGTGCGTCAACAGGTGGCCGGGGATGTCCTTTATCCGGGCGACCCCAAGGCCACCGCCGCCACCGGTTTTCTCGTCACCGGCCCGTGGGACTCGGTCACCAAGCAGATCAATAAAGACAAGCTCATGGCCATGAGCATCCGCCAGGATGAGCTCGACGACATGGTCACCGCCACTATGGCCTCGTTCATGGGCCTCACCGTGAACTGCGCCCGCTGCCATGATCACAAGTTCGACCCCATCCCGACGCGCGATTACTACCGCCTGGCAGCCGTCTTCCACGGCGTCACCTATGGCGAACGCGCCGTCGCCACTGAGGATCAGAAAACCCAGCGCAAACAGCTCGTCGAGCCCATCGAGCGGGAGTTGAAGACGGTGCGCTCCGATCTTGCCGCCATCGAGGATGCCCCCCGCGCGCGTTTGTTGCGCGAGAAGTATCTACTCTTTGACCGTTCGCGCGGCGAGGCTGCCCGCCGCCTGCCCGTCAACCCTATTTGGAATCGCGAGCGCCTCGCCCCATCGACCACCAAGCGCCTGCGCATGATCATCACCGCGCACCAGGGCAAGCTCGCCAGGATCGATCGTCTCGAGGTGATGCCCGCCAGCCACGTCATCTCGAATTGGACCGCCAACGCCGCCGCAAGCGCGGAGTCGCCCGCGATTCTTGAGATCGAGTTGCCCGCGCCGTGGACCGTCTACGAATTCATCTGGTCCACCGACGCCGCGCGCGGCTCCCGCGACGGCATGCCCAAGGTGTACCGCATCGAAGCCTCCACCGATGGCCAGACGTGGAAAGAGATCGGCTCCTCGATGGACCACGACTCCGATGTCGAGGTCCTGCTGCCCGAAGTGACGCCCGAGGAACTCCGCGCCTCCATCCCGGCCGGCGAGCGTGCGCGCTGGCAGACGCTCCTCGCGCAGAGGGACAAACTCGACGCTCAACTGCGCGCCATCCCCGCGCTGCCCAGCGTCCACGCCGCTTACCCCGAACCCATGCGGCCCGCTTTCGTGCTTCACCGCGGCTCCATCTCCAAGCCCGGCGAACCGGCGGCGCCCGGCGCCCTGAGCGCCATCTCAGCGATCGACGCCAACCTCGCTGGGCCCGATGCCGACGACGCCACTCGCCGCACGGCGCTTGCTCGCTGGCTTACCGATCGCCGCAATCCGCTGCTGGCGCGCGTCATCGTGAACCGCGTCTGGTTCTGGCACTTCGGCAATGGCATCGTGAACACGCCGAGCGATTTCGGCTTTAACGGCGATCGTCCGTCGCATCCGGAATTGCTCGACTGGCTCGCTGCCGAGTTCATGAGCCACGGCTGGAGCCTGAAGTGGCTGCACCGCCAGATCCTCACCTCGCAGGCCTGGCAGCAATCGTCGCAGCACAACGAGAAGGCCTTCGCGCTGGACGCCTCCAACCGCTGGCTCTGGCACATGCCACTCAAGCGCATGGACGCCGAGATGCTGCGCGACTCCATCCTCGCCTCGGCCGGCAACCTCAACCCCGAGCGCGGCGGCCCCAGCTACCTGCTGCAGAAGAAGGCCGCCGGCGGCAGCTACATGCACAAGGCGCTGGACAACGACAGCCCCGAAGTGTGGCGGCGCGCTGTCTACCGCTTCGTGGTGCGAGGCGGTGAACGCATCTTCCTCGACAGCTTCGATTGCCCCGACCCCGCCGTGGCCACACCGCAGCGCAGCGTCTCCAACACCCCCGTGCAGGCGCTCACGCTGCTCAACAACAAGTTTGTTCTGAACCAGGCAAAGCTGCTCGCGACCCAGCTCGAAAAGTCCGCCGCCGACCCCGTCGCCGCTGCCTACGACCGCCTCTTCCAGCGCCAGCCCTCGACCAGGGAGCGTGAGATCGCCACGCGGTTCGTCACACAACACGGCCTCGCGCTCTATCTGCGCGCCCTGTGGAACACGAATGAGTTCGTCTATGTCCCGTAGCCCGCACACACCGCTCCGCACGCCGCTCACCCGCCGCCAGTGGCTCTGGGAAGTCGGGGGCGGTGCGCTCGGCATCGGTCTGGCGCAACTGGCCAACGCAAAACCGCACTTCGCGCCTAAGGCCAAGCGCGCCATCTTCATCTTTCTGCCGGGCGGCATCAGCCACATCGACACATTCGACTACAAGCCCGCCCTCGCTTCCAACCACGGCAAGGAGACAAAAGGCGCCAACACCATCACGCCGTTCTTCGGCAAGCGCGGCACGGTGATGCGCAGCCCGTGGGAGTTCAGCCGCCACGGCAAGTCCGGCGCGTGGGTTTCGACGATGCTCCCGCACCTCGCCGGTTGCGTCGACGACCTCACCTTCATCCACTCGATGGTCTCGCGCTCCAACAGCCACGGGCCGGCGATGTTTCAGATGTCCACCGGTTTCGTCTTCCAGGGCTTCCCCTCGGTGGGCGCGTGGATCAGCTACGGCCTCGGCTCGGAGAACGAGAACTTGCCCGCGTTTGTGGTTCTGCCTGACCCGCGCGGGCTGCCTCCAGGAGGCGTCGCCCATTGGGGCAACGGCTTCCTGCCCGCGGCTCATCAGGGCGTCATCTTCGGCAAACAGGAAGAGCCCATCGCCGACATTCACCCGCAAGCCGGCGTAAGTGAGGCCGCCCAGGCCGCCACCTACGACCTGGTGACGCAGCTCAATGAAGAACACCTCCGCGCCAACCCCGGCGAAGACGCGCTCGTGGCCCGCATCCGCGCCTATGAACTCGCCGCGCGCATGCAGTTGAGCGCACCCGAGGTCACCGACGTTTCGGGCGAAAGCGAGAAAACCCGCGCCAGTTACGGATTAAACGACCCTGAACTACGAAATTACGGATACAACTGCCTGCTCGCCCGCCGCCTGCTGGAGAAAGGTGTGCGCGTCATCCAGATGTACAATGGCGGCCACTTCGGCAAGCCGCGCATCAATTGGGACGCTCACGAAGACCTGGTGACCAACCACGGCAAACTCGCCCGCGTGATGGATCAGCCCACCGCCGCCCTCATTCGCGATCTGAAACAGCGCGGCATGCTGGATGACACGCTCATCGTGTGGACCACCGAGTTCGGCCGCCTGCCCATCTCCGAGGGCCTCGGCGAAGGCGGACGCGACCACAACCCCGAAGGCTACACGAGCTTTCTCTGCGGGGCCGGACTGAAGCGCGGCTTCCACTACGGCGCCACTGACGAACTGGGCTACAAGGCCGAGGTCAACCCCACAACCGTCTACGACCTCCACGCCACCGCGCTCCACCTGCTAGGGCTTGACCACACGCGGCTCACCTACTATCACAACGGCCTGCAGCGGCGGCTCACCGACGTGCACGGCCACGTGCTGACGGAACTGCTGGCCTGAGGCTCAGTCCAGCGGCACTTCGTGATACTGCACCGCCCACTCCTTCATGTATCGCACGCGCGACGGCCGCACGACGTAGAGCAGGAACTCGGGATTGTCGATGCTCTTCAGATAGGCGCGCAGCAACGGGCTCTCGTCCCAAATCGACTGCCGAGTCTCCTCATCGGTCACCAGCCCCATGCGCCCCGTGATGCGCACATGGTCATGCCCCGGACTCATGTAACACAGCTCCACGTTCTGGTTCCGCTCCAGTTCGCCGGTCTTTTGCGAACTGCGCATCGAAGCGATGTAGACCGTGAACCCCTCGGTGCGCAGCGGCGAGACGGGACGCACGCGCGGCCATTCGCCATCCACGGTGGCGAGGTCAGGGAACTTGGTCGCCGCCATCACCTCATGCGCCAGCCGGCGCAACTCACCGGCATCGATCGTGACATTCGAGGGAGGGACTTCCATATCGTGGCCCTGTCAGGATACAACGTATAGAGAGCAATGCTCACCCGCTGGCTGGTTCTCGCTGCCATCATCCTCGCTTGCATCCTCGTGCCCTTTGCGATCTTCGAAGACCCTGTCACGCGTTGGGTCACGGCCTTTCTTGATCAACCCCATGCCCCGTGGCTCCTCGGGTTCGCCATTGCCGCGCTGCTCGCGGCCGACGTTCTCTTACCCGTCCCTTCCAGCATTCTCAGCATCGGCGCTGGGGCGCTGCTTGGCTTTAGCGGCGGACTCATCGCCTCCACCGCCGGCATGACGCTGGGCTGCATCGTTGGCTACTGGCTTGGCCTGCGGGCCGCGCGCCGTCCCGTTGAACGCCTGCTGGGCAGCGGAGAGATGGCGAAGCTTGAGCGCGCCCATACGTTGTTCGGCGAGTGGATCGTACTCATCTTGCGCCCCATCCCAGTGCTGGCCGAAGCCAGCGTCGTTTTTGCAGGCATGGGCAACATGCGCTTTCCGCGCTTCCTGGCCATGACGACGCTCGCCAACCTGCTCATTTCGGCAGGATATGCATGGATGGGCGCTTTTGTTGAATCCTCGCGCCACTGAACGGAGTCCACCATACTGTGAAGACAGCTCTGCTTCTGCTCGCCGCCGCAACCCTTATGTCAGCAGCCAACCCCGCGTCCACCAGCGTCCACGAATTCAAGATGAAGTCGATTGATGGCAAGGAGGTGAACCTCGCCGACTACAAAGGCAAGGTGCTCCTCATGGTGAACGTCGCCAGCAAGTGCGGCTACACCGGCCAGTACAAGTCGCTCGAAGCGGTCTACCGCAAGTACAAGGACAAGGGGCTGGTCGTGATGGGCTTTCCGGCGAACAACTTCCTCTGGCAGGAGCCGGGCTCAAACGAAGAGATCGCCACGTTCTGCAAGCGCACCTACGACGTGAGCTTCCCGATGTTCTCGAAGATCAGCGTCCTCGGCGGCGACAAAGCGCCGCTGTATGACTACCTCACCAGTGACGCCGCCAACAAGAAGACCTCGGGCATGATCAAGTGGAACTTCACAAAGTTTCTGATTGGCGCTGACGGCAAGCCCATCGCCCGCTTCGGACCTGGCACCGAACCGGATGCCGCCGAAGTCATAGCCGCCATCGAACAGGCGTTGGGTAAATAAACGGCCCGGGCGGAGCCGTCTGCGTCAGCATGCATTGAGGAATCCCTTCAACGTTGCAGGCAGGTTCTCCCACTCATCCCTGCTTAGATGCACCCGAGCATCTGCCTCATGCGCGATGGACTCCAGCAGCAGCCCCCCATCGCTTCGATAGAACGCAAGATCTTCCGGCTCCTCCGGCGCCAGCCAGCCGAAGAGCCCAGCCACGGCGTCGCACAAGATACCAATCGACTCCGGCTTCACGTCGAAAACGTACAGCCGCGCGGAGTGCCCCAGGAGCAACGTCCCCGGCCACTCGCTCACCTCACGCTCCTCGACAAACCACGCGCGCAATCGCCGCAGCGCGTTGACGGATGATCGGCGAGGGCGGTCTTCTCCCGGCACACGAAGCTGAAGCGCGCCCCATACCGCAGGCACACCTCACGCAACAGCGCCCGGTAAGCCTCTCCATTGGGTTCCGCAACAAACTCGTAGCAAGCCACGGCGCCCCGCTACCCCCGCGGCATTGCCACGATCTTCAACGTCAACGCCACCTCTTCACGCTGGCGTTTCGCGTCCCAACCGAGCCGTTTGCCCATATCCTCGGCCAAACCTGCCAGCAGCCGCTCATCCCAGCGCTCCTCGTGCCCCAGGTAGGTCGACACGAAGAGGAAGTCCGGCATGCGCTGGACCATCTCGTGTTCGAGCGTCCAATCGAGCACGGCCGTCAGCGCCCTTTCATCCGACGCGCCTTCTGTCGGCGCGCGATCAATGATGGCCGGCGCCTGCACACCGAACAGCTTCGTCACCATGGCCACGTCGCTGCGATAGATGGCCGTCCGCGCCGCCGTCACGTCCACCTGCTCTTCCACCGCCGAGTAGGCTTCGGGTGTGTTCCCGCCCAGCGCAACCTCGCCCGTGCGGCACGTGCCCGCCAGTTCCGGCCAGGCCAGGTCCGCCGCCTCCGCGCTCATCACGCGATAGGTCGTATACTTGCCGCCCGTGATGCGCACCACGCCAGGCGGCTCCTCAAAGATCCTATGCTCGCGGCTCGTCTTCGTGGCCGATTGCTCGCCCGACTTCACCAGCGGCCGCAGCGAACTGTAGGCCGCGATCGGCTCAATCGTGCGCGAATGCGGGAATATCGCCGCCGCCACTTCGCGGATGTAGCGGACTTCCTCGGCCGAAATCTTCACCTCGTCGGCATTGCCCGCATGGTCGGCATCGGTCGTGCCCACCAGCGACCGCGTGTTGTTCGGCCCCCAGGGAATGACGAAAAAGATCCGGCCGTCAGTGTGAAAATGCGCAATCGCGTGGTTCGTAGATGACAGTTTCGGATAGATGAGGTGCGAGCCGCGCACCAGCCGCAGCTTGCCATCGTCATCCCAAGGTCCGCGCGCATTCACCAGCCGCCGCGCATGCACCACGAACTCCTCGCCGGTGAACTGCTCGCGCAGCTTGACTCGGAACGTTTCGCCAGCCAGCCGCCACTCCAGGGCTTCGGTGTAGTTCAGCGTCAGCGCCCCCATACGCGCCGAGTCGAAAATGTTTTCGAGCACCAGCCGCGCCGAGTGGACCTTGCAGTCGTAGTAAACGCCCGCCGAACTCAGCCCCTCCGTATTCAACCCCGGCTCCAGATCCTGAGCGTCTTCCTTGCTCAGGAAGCTCCGTTTGCCCACATTGTCGGCGCCTGACAGAAAGTCGTAAATCACCAGCCCCGTGCCGTAGAACAGCTTTGCGAAGGTGCTCGGAAAGGGAATCAGGAACGGAAGCGGGTCCACCAGGTGGGGCGCAATCCGCTTCAGCGCGCTGCGTTCGCGCAGCGCCTCTTTCACCAGCTTGAACTCGAAGTTCTTCAGATACCGCAACCCGCCGTGGAGCAGTTGCGAATTGCGGCTGCTCGTCCCGCTGGCAAAGTGCCGCTTCTCGACGAGCCCCAACTTCAGAGGCTTCTTGGCATCGGAGGCCCTCAGCGCGAGGTCGCGCAAAATGCCCGCTCCGTTAATGCCGCCGCCGAGAATCAACACATCGAGCGGATTCTGTTTCGTTGCTTTCTTGAGCCGCTCGAGATGTTCGCCCCGGCTGGCCCGCGTAAACACCGGCTTCGGCGCCGTCATGCCGCCTCCCGCCTGGCTGGCTCTTCTTCGTCCAACTGCCGCATCAGCGCCTCGATCCGTTCGCGCAGCAGCGTCGTGAACTCCTCGCGCTGCTTCAATGTGTAGTTCGACGGATCGATTGGTTCGCCCAACAGAAACTCCACCGGACCACCCTTCACATGCACGCTTCCGATGGGCAGCACCTCGCGCGTGCCCTTCAGCGCAAACGGCACCACCGGCGCGCCGGACTTGATTGCGATGTAGGCCACGCCTTCCTTGAACTCCTGCAGCCCGCCGCTGGCGCGCCGTCCCTCGGGAAAGAGCAGCACGCTCAGTCCGCGCTCCTGAATCCGCCTGGCCGCATCGGTGAGCACTTTCAAGCTCGATCGCGTGTCGTCCGGGTCGACGGCGAAATGCCCGCTGCGCCGCAGGTGTGTCCCCAGAAACGGCAGCTTCACGTATTTGATGTTCACCAGAAACAGAAACTGCCGCGGAATCGTCGCCAGCACAACGGGCGTGTCATAGAGGCTCAAATGGTTGCCGGCGAATACGAAGTGCTGCCCCGGCTTCACATGTTCAAGGCCGCGCACGCGCAGCTTGATCCCGGCGAACCAAAGCAGTTGCTTCGCCCAGTTGCGCGAGATCGCATGCTGCCGCCGCCCGTCAGGATCGAAAAGCGAAGTCAGCAGGGAGATGGTCCCCATGAAAATCGTCGAGCCGATGATGAGCGGCGCTTTCACCAGCACCGCGAAGAGAAAGCTCAATTCACAGCCCCCGCGCCGCTGGAAGCCGCCCGGTGTTCGGCGTCCAACGCCAGGATCGCCCGGAAATAGACGCTGGCCAGGGCCGTGGAGAGCACCTGCAGGGCCGGCAACCGCTCCGGTTGACCAGGCATCTGCATCTGGAGTAACAACGGACGCTCCGGCGATTCCAACAGCCGTTCGGCGTCTTCGCCCAGCATGGGGCCCGCGGCATGTTCGCGCAGCGCATCCAACATGAGCGAATCGGACTCCTCGTTCACTCCGGTGAGCAGCACGCCCATGGAGAGCGTTTCGCCGCCGCCGAAAAACGCCGCGAACGCCGCCCCGCCCGAGGCCGCCGCCCATTGCATCTCGATGTCGGAGTTGTTCAAAAACGGCAGCCGTTCGCGAAACTCGGCAGGCCGCTCAGCAAGAAAGTCGCCGAACAGCGTGCACACCGCCTCGCCTTGCTCGACGGTGGGCTGCAAGTCGTAACCGGCCACCTCCACCCGCTTCTCAGCAGGGTGAATGGTTCGGACATAGAACATTTCTTTAGGGTACCAACTGCCTCAAACGCCAACGCTCTCCGTCGCCGGCGCGACCACTTTCTGCCCGATCAGTTCGCCCACACGTTCTTCCATCTGGTGCGTGAGCGGTTTCAAATCGGCCAGCGTCAGGTCGATCGTGTAGATGGGGTCGCCGATCCTCATGCGCACGTGCCCCGGCCGGATCACCCGGCCGTGATTGCCGAGGATCTTCCCCGCCCCGATCAGGCCAATGGGAATCACCGGCACGCCGGCCTTGATGGCGATATAGGCCGCGCCGTCCTTGAAGGGCTCCAGGTCGCCATAGGTGCGCCCGCCCTCGGGAAACAGCAGGATCGACACATCGCGCTCCAGAATCACCCGCGCCGCGTCACTCATCGTGCGCAGCGATTCGCGGGCGTTGCTGTGGTTCACCACGAGGTGACCGGCGCGCTTCAGGTGGGTCCCCAGGAAGGGCACGCTGAACAGGCTCTTCTTGGCGAGAAACCGCACCTGCACATGGATCCACGGCAGCACCAGCGGGATGTCGTAAAAGCTGCGGTGATTGGCGATGAACACGAAGCTTCCGCCGGGGGGGATCTTCTCCAAGCCCTCCACGGTCACCCTGACGCCGGAGACGAACAGCACAGCCCGCGCCCACACCCGCGCCACCTCGTGCTGCCAGCGGCCGGTGGAGCTGAAAATGCTGACCATGAGCGACGCCGTTCCCCCAATCGCGGTTAACACAGCGACAACGGGAATCGTGAACAGCCAGGTTCGGAGGATGTCAATCAACAACATAGTGGCGAGCGAATGAGTCAGCTACGAACAGGCGGCGAACATCGCTAAACGCCTTGCCTTGACAGCCTATGTTCGCAGCCGCTAGCCTATTGTAGCGCACGTCTTTTTCTGCGTTTCGCGGGCGTGCGCGTGGATCTTTTGCCATCCCCGGTGCAGCCCTCCTTGATCGACGCCACACAAGCTTTTCGCGACACCGAGATCTTCCTGACCGGAGCCAACGGCTTCGTGGGCAAGGTCGTTCTCGGCCTGCTGGTCGACCGCTTTCCCGACTTCAAGCACCTTCACATCCTCATGCGCGGCAAGGCGGGCAACCCGCCCGAAGAGCGCTTCCAGAAGGATGTTCTCGGTTCGCCCTCGCTCAAGCCCATCGTCGAGCGCCGGGGCAAGGCGGCATTCCTCGACAAGATCACGCTGCATCTGGGCGACGTCTCGCAACCTCAGTTCGGCCTCACCGACGAAACGCTGGCCTCGCTCCGCGGCCGCGTCGGCATCCTCATCAACTGCGCCGGGCTCGTCGAGTTCTTCCCGCCCGTCGATGAGAGCTTCCGCTCCAACGTGGACGGCGCGGAATGCTCGGTCGTCGTCGCCGAAAAGCTGGCCGCGAAGCTGGTCCACATCTCCACCTGCTTCGTGTGCGGGGAAAGCGACGGCCTGGTGGAGGAATCCGAACCCATCCTCGGCTACTACCCGCGCCGCAAGGGCCCGCAGGACCGCAGCTTCCGCTTCGACGAGGAGATCAAGTTCATCCGCGAACAGGTGGCCGCCATCCGCGACCGCGCCGCCCGCAGCCCCCGCCGCATCGCCCCGAAGGAGATTGCCCAGCAGTTGATCGACCTTGGCACGCAGCGCGCCGCGCAATGGGGCTGGGTGAACATCTACACCTATTCGAAGAGCCTCGGCGAACAGATCATCGCCTCGCAGCCCAATCTCGAATGGGCCATCGTCCGCCCGGCCATTGTCGAAGCCGCGCTCGAGTTTCCCTTCCCCGGCTGGGTGGAGGGCGGACGCACCGCCGCACCGCTCGTGATGATGGCCATGGCCGGGTTGCGCCACTGGCCGCTGCGGCCGGACGCCCCCATGGAGGTTGTGCCGGTGGACCAGGTCGGCACTTCGATTCTCACAGCCGCCGCCGCGCTGCACCAGGGCGTGAAGAACAAGGTCTACCAGATCGGCACGGCCGACTCCAATCCCATTCCCCTCGGCAGCATCGTCGACTGGATGCACGAGGAATACCGCCGCGAGAAGAAGAAGTGGCTCCCCACGGGCGGCGTGAAAATCGTTTCGGCCGCCACCGCCAAGCGCCGCGGCGAACGTCTCATCGCCCGCCTCGCCGGGCTCCAATACCTGGCCACGGGCATGCGCAAAGTGGCCCAGAAATCCGGGCTCCCCGGCCGCCGCGCCCTGGGCGGCCTCGCCACACAGCTCCGCATGTTGGGCCTCCAGGTGAACATCCGCGAACAGACGCTGGCCCTCTACCAGCCCTTCATGCTCGACAACCGCTTCATCTTCGAAGCCGAGAACATCCGCGCCGCCCACGCCTCGCTCACCGAAGCCGACCGCGCCAAGCTCCCCTGGTCGCCGGAGCAGATCGACTGGCGCCGCTACTGGATCGACAATGAAGTGGCAGGCATCCAGAAATGGGTGGCCGCCGAGTTCATGAAGGGCAAGTCCTTTAAGATATAGGTTCCACTCCCGATGTCCGCCACCGCGCCACAAGTCGAACAGCTGACCATCGAACAGCAGGTCATGGAGATCGTCCGCGAGCTGTTGCTCCAACAGGGCAAGGAGCGCGCGGCGGCCAATCTGAAGCCCAGCTCGTCGTTTGAGCGCGACCTCGGCCTGGCCTCGCTTGACCTGGTTGAGCTGATGGTCCGGTGCGAGCAGAAGCTCGAACTCGAACTGCCCGACGAGATTGCCGAGCAGGCCGACACGCCGGCAGGCTGGGCCAAGGCGATCCAACAGGGCACGCAGGAGAAGTCAGCCGAATCGGTGTACCGCATCGTGCCGCCCTCGGGCGTCATCGCCCCGGAGCCGGTAGCCGCCGAAACCCTCGTCGACATCCTGCGCTGGCACGTCGAACAGACGCCGGGTAAAACGCACATCCACCTGCTCGATGCCGGCGCCGGACGCGGCATCACCTGCTCGCAGATTCTCGACGGCGCGGAAGCCGTGGCCCGCGGCCTGCTCGCCCAGGGCATCGAACGCGGCGCGCCAGTGGCCATCCTGCTCCCCAATGGCGAGGAGTTCCTCCACGCCTTTTTCGGCATCGTCCTGGCCGGGGCCATCCCCCTGCCTCTTTTCCCGCCCGCCGACGTCACGCGCCTCACCGAATACATGGAGCGCCAGGCCAACCTGTTGCGCAAGACGGGCGCGCGCTTCCTGATCGCCTTTCAACAGGTGCGCTCGCTGGCCCGCATGCTCCGCGTGAGCGTGCCCGGCATCACCGGCGTGGCCCAGGTGGATACTCTGCGCGAACTCGGCAGCCGCACCCAGCGCAAGCTCCCGGCGCCGCACGAAACCGCCATTCTCCAGCTCACCTCCGGCACCACGGGCGACGCCAAGGCCATCCCGCTCACGCATGCCAACGTGCTCGCCGACATCCGCGGCATCGGCCGCCGCGTCGGCGTCAACGGTCACGACGCGGTGGTCAGCTGGCTCCCGCTTTCGAGCGACCTCGGGCTGGTCGGCTGCTGGCTCTTTGCCATGTACTATGGCATCCCGCTCACGCTGCTCTCGCCCAAGGAATTCTTCGAGCGCCCCGAGACCTGGTTCTGGGCCATTCACGATTCGCGCGGCACCCTTTCGGCCGCCCCCAACTTCTCCTACGAGATGTGCGCCCGCCGCCTGCCGATGTCCGCCGTCGAGGGCGTCGACCTCTCTTGCTGGCGCATGGCCGTCAACGCCGGCGAAAACGTGATGGGTGAGACCATCGAACACTTCACGCGCCGCTTCGCCGCCATCGGTTTCCGCCCTGAAGCGATGGCCCCTGGCTATGGACTGGCCGAAGCAGGCGTTGCCCTCGCCCTCAGCGACCCCGGCGCCGGGCCGTGGTGCGACGCAGAGGGTTTCTACTCCGTCGGCCGCCCGCTGGAAGGCGCCGAAGTGCGCATCTACAACGGCCACGTGCAATTTCGCGCCGCCTCGCAAAGCCCCTCGGTGCGCGGCGAAGACGGCTGGACCGACTCGGGCGACCTCGGCTACCTCACCGCGGAGGGCTGCCTCGTCGTCACCGGCCGCTCCAAGGACGTCATCGTCCGTAAGGGCCGCACCATCTCGCCGCAACAGGTGGAAGCCGCCGCGCTGCAAGCCACCGGCGTGCGCGCCAGCTCAGCCGCGGCCATCGGCGTGAAGGACACGTCGACGGGCAGCGAACGCCTGGTCGTCATCGTCGAATCGCTGGCCGAAAACTCATCTGACCAGCGCCGCGTCGGCGAAGGCGTGCGCCGCTCAGTGGAAGCCGCCCTCGGCGAGCCGCCCGACGAAGTATTCGTGATCCCTCCCGGCACGCTGCCTAAGACCGCCAACGGCAAGCTCCGCCGGGGCGAAGCCATTGAACATTACCGCCAGCGCTCACTCGGACGCGAAGGCCGCGCCCCCGCTGTCGAAATGGCCGCTCTCTGGCAGCGCAACTTCGGTGCGCTCGCCGCCGCCGGCATCAAGCGCTGGCTCCGCACCGCCACGCAGCGCATCCGCTTTGGCGCCGCCCGCGCCACGGCCCGCTTCGGCGGCTGGCTCATCTCCACCCTCAACAAGCCCAACTGGACCGCCTCGTTCGCCCGCACCGCGCTCTCACTGGCCGGACGCCGCGCCATGCTCGAAGGCACGCTGCCCGCCGCCGGTTGTCTCGTCGTGGCCAACCGCTGCGGCCACCCCGATCCGGTCGCCCTGGCCGCCTGCCTGCCCCGCCGCGTCACGCTGGCCGGCGCCGAAGCGCTCCATGGCGTTCTCGGAGCATCGGAGTCGTTACTCCACAATTCGGTCGCCTCCACTCACGCCGAAATGGTCGCCGCCCTGCGCCGCGGCGATGTCCTCGTGCTCTTCCCCGACGCACCCATCGGTGTGGCCGCTGAACGCTGCCGCTTCCGCCTGCCCGCCCTGCGCGCGGCCCAGGAAGCCGGCGTCCCCGTGGTTCCTCTTGCCATGGATGAGTTCCGCCTCCGCACCACCGCCCGTGTCGGAACTCCAATCGACCCCGGCCCGAGCGTAGTCGAATTGCGCAACCGCATCCGCGAAGCCATCTCCGGCTTGTATGCTTAGCTGCTATGCCTGAATTCGACGCCGCCCTGTTGCTGCGGCTCGCCGCCTGCTACTTCATCGGCTCCATCCCCTTCGCCGTCCTCGCCATGATGGGCACCGGCATCGACATCCTCAAGGAAGGCTCCGGCAACCCGGGCTTCAACAACGTCCTCCGCTTCTCCAAGTGGCGCTCCATCATTTGTCTGATCGGCGACCTCGGCAAAGGACTCTTCGCCATCATCCTCGTCACACGCCTCTGGCCCGCCACCTCCGCCCCGCCCACCAACACGCTGCTCTGGATCTACGGCCTCGCCGCCATCCTCGGCCACTGCTTCTCGCCCTGGCTCAAGTTCAACGGCGGCAAGGGCATCGCCACGTCAACGGGCGTAATGCTCTACGTCTACCCCTGGTATGTGCCGCCGATGGTGCTCGTCTACGTCTTCCTGCGCTGGCTGGGCAAAAAGCGCGGCTGGCTGGAAGCCGGTACACGCGCCTCGCTCACCGGCTACGCCCTCTTCGTGCTGATCCTGTTCATCCGCGAAGACCTCGTCAGCGCCCTATTCGGTCTCGGCTTCTTCCTCTTCGTCGCCTGGCGGCACAAGAAGAACTTCGAGAACATCCTGGCGGCGCGCCCCTGATGGCTGACAAGCTCGCCTTCTACGATCTCGACGGCACGCTCGTTTCGAGCAACGTCGTCTCGCAATACCTCTGGTTCGCCCGCAACCATCCCCACGCCAATAAGACGTGGCGGCTTGCCCGCGCCCTGCTCCGCGCCCCGCGCTGGCTCGCCCTTGAGCTGCGTTCCCGCCGCCGCTTCAACGAGGTCTTCTTCCTCGAATACGCCGGGCTCAGCCGCGACTGGATGGCCGCCAACGCCGCGCGCATGAACGAAGCCATCCTGCGCCCGGCCACCTTTCCCGGCGCCCGTGCGCTTGTGCAGCGCGACCGCGCCGAGGGCTTCCGCACCATCCTGCTGACAGGCTCGCTCGACTTCGCCATCCAACCCCTGCTCGACGACCTCGGCTTCGACGAGGCCGTCGCCAATCGCCTCGAATTCCGCAACGGCATCGCCACCGGCGCGCTCATCGAACCCATCCTCGCCGGTCCGGAAAAGGTCGACGCGATTCGCGCGCTCTGCCTGCGCGACGACGCCGACCCGCGCGAGTGCCGCGCCTATTCCGATAGCATGTCCGATGTGCCCATGCTGGAAGCCGTCGGCCACCCCTATGCCACCAATCCGGTGAAGAAACTGCGCGCGCTGGCCGAGGCGCGCCACTGGCCCATTCTCGATCTGAAATGAAGCCCATCCTCGTCACAGGCTCCACCGGCTTCCTCGGCAAACACCTCGTCGAACAGCTCCGCGCCCGCCAAATCGGACCACTTCGTCTTTTATGCCGCGGCCAGTCGGGCTACGACAACCAGCCTGATCTCGAAATCACCCGCGGCGACGTCACCGACCCCGACGCCGTTGAACAGGCCGTGCGCGGCACACGCGCCGTCTTCCACTTGGCCGGCCTCGTTTCACGCGACCCGCGCGACCGCGCCCGGCTCTTTGACGTCCACGTGAACGGCACGCGCTACGTCTGCGAAGCCGCGCTCCGACACGGCGTCGAGCGCCTCGTCGTCGTATCTTCCTCCGGCACCATCGCCGTCTCGAAGAAGCCCGTCATTCACACCGAGGCCTCCGGCTTCCAGCACGAAGTGACGCGCAACTGGGGCTACTACGCCTCCAAGATCGCCGCCGAGGAACTCGTCCTCGACCTCTGCCGCGGCCGCGCCCTCCCCGCCGTTCTGCTCAACCCCGCCTTGCTGCTCGGTCCGGGTGATGAACGCTGCTCTTCCACCGGCGACATCGTCCATCTTTTTGAAGGCCAGATCCTCACCTACCCCACCGGCGGCATGAGCTTCGTGGACGCCCGCGACGCTGCCGCCGGCGCCATCGCCGCGCTTGACCGCGGCCGCACCGGCGAATGCTACCTCCTCGGCGGCGCCAACTGGACCTTCCAACGCATCATCCAGGAAACCGCCCGCATCGGCGGCATCAAGCCGCCCCTCATGTCGAGCCCCACCGCGCTGGCCCGCCTGAGCGCGCCCCTCCTCCGCGCCGTCATGCCCCTCATCGGGCGCAAGTTCACCCTCGACGACGAGACCATCCAGCTCAGCGGCCACTTCTGGTATTGCGACTCCTCCAAAGCCGAACGCGAACTCGGCTTTCATGCGCGCGATCCGCTGGAGACGTTGCGCGACACCGTCAACGACCTGCGCACGCGAGGCGCGATATGAGCACCAACGCCCCGCGCGGCCCCGCCCCCCGTACCGCCGCCGTCATCAATCCCCGCGCCGCCAACGGCCGCGCCGCCGCCCACTGGCCGCGCATTGTCGAACAGATCGGTCTGGTCGAAGCGTTATTTACGCAGCATCCCCACCACGCCGCGGAGCTCGCCACTCAATTGCTCGACGAGGGCTTCGAGCGCATCCTCGCCGTCGGCGGCGACGGGACCATCAGCGAAACGATGAACGGCTTCTTCCGCGATGGCCACCCCATCAACCCCAATGCGGAGTTCGGCATCCTCCCCATGGGCACCGGCGGCGACTTCCAGCGCACCCTCGCCATTCCCTCCATCGACGCGGCCGTCGGCGTCATCCTTGCGGGCAAGTCGCGCACGATCGACGCCGCCCACATCACCTATGAGGCGCACACCGGCGGCCAACTGTCGCGCTATTTCCTCAACCTCACCAGTTTCGGCATGGGCGGCGAGGTGGCCATCCGTGCCAAGAACTCGCTCAGCGCCTACAGCGGCAAGCTGGCGTTCATGTACGCCACCGTCGAGGTCTTCTTCCGCTACCACGCCAAGACGGTGGAGTTGTCACTCGACGGCGGCGCGCCCACCACGCACAAAATCCTCAACATCGCCATCGGCAACGGCCGCTATCACGGCGGCGGCATGCACGTCTGCCCCAAGGCGCTGCTCGACGACGGCACGCTGGAGGTCACCATCATCGAAGACCTCGGCATGTTCACCCTGGCCAAGGATCTTCCGGTGCTCTACTCCGAAAACATCTACAAACACCCCAGGGTCCACCACCACCGCGCCGCCCACATCCGCGCCACATCTCGCGAGAAGGTCTCCATCGAGGTCGATGGGGAGGCGGTGGGGACGTTGCCCATTGAGGTCCGCCTGCTGCCACAGGCGATCAGGATCCTGACGCCATAAGGCCGGATGCCGCACCCACGGCGCTCCTGCCCGTGAACCTCAATCAGTCCGCGCCCGATCCTCTTCCTGTGTTGCCACAGGCAGCCTCCAGCCCCGGCGGATCGCCAACAGGCGAAGAGCGAAACAAAGCAGTGCGCCGCCAATCGCCGGCCCGAGTGGAGGAAGGCCGTACACATCGCCGGCCACCACCACACCCGCGCCCGCCAGCGCCGCCACGGCATAGAACTCCGCACGCAACACCAGCGGGATTTCGTTCGCCAGTACATCTCGTACGATGCCGCCCCCAATCCCTGTCAACATGCCCAGCAGCATGGCCGGGACCGGCTCCATGCCGAGGGCGAGTGACTTTTGAGAGCCCGACACGGCAAACAGCGAGAGCCCCGCGGCATCGAAGACCAGAATCGGCGTGCGCAGCCGGTCCACCTTGGGGTGAAAGAGAAACGTGGTGAGCCCGGCCACAATCGAGATCGCCAGGTACGACCAATCGCGGATCGCCTGTGGCGGGACGGCCCCGATCAGAAGATCGCGAAGGATCCCCCCGGAAGTGGCCGCCGCGAAGGAGAGAACCAACACGCCAAATAGATCCAGCCTGGCGCGCACACCCGTCGCCGCGCCGCTCAGGGCAAAGACAAACGTCCCGATCGCATCGAGCGTTTGGACCAGCGACTTGAGTGTCTCTTCGATCGCAATCGGGTTCATGTGGAACTAGCGGTGCGTCCCCCCGCCGCGGCGTTGGGCTCCCACAGCACTTCCTTCTCCCCCAACGCCTGCGCCGCCCAGCGGCTTTGCACGAACAGCGCATCGCTCAACCGGTTCAGATAGCGGACGGCCTCGGTGGGGACCTCCTCCTGGCGCGCCAGCGCCACGGCCACGCGCTCAGCGCGACGGCAGACCGTGCGCGCCAGATGCAGTTCGGCGTTCAACCGGCAGCCGCCAGGCAGGACAAACGAGCGCAGCGCCGGCAGCGTCTCGTTCATCTCGTCCATCTCACGCTCCAGTTGTTCAATGTCGGCGTCGGTGACGCGCGGCTGCTTGGGGTGCACATCCTCGGGGAGTGTGGCCAGAATCGAGCCCAGATTGAACAGCTCATGCTGCACGCGCTTCAGGATGGCCGCCAGCCGGGCCGTCTCCGTGCGCTCGCCCGCCGAAACACAGGCCATCCCCACCGCCGCGTTCAATTCATCCACGGTGCCGTAGCTTTCAATGCGCAGGGCGTCTTTGGGCACGGTCTGCCCGCCGACCAGAGTCGTCTCGCCGCCATCGCCGCGCTTGGTGTAGATCCGGTTCAGCGCGATGCGCGGTTCGTTGAACGTGCTTTCGTTGCTCACAATTTCATTCTGATGCCGCCCGTCCGCGCGGCGCTACACTATTTCTGCCATGCTCCACCGCACCCTAAGCGGCGTTCCGCTGGAGAACCACTACTCACACGACGCCAGCCGCGCCGCCGAACCACCTCCCGGAGAGTTCCCCTACACGCGCGGCATCCACCCCACGATGTACCGCGGCAAGCTCTGGACGATGCGCCAGTTCTCCGGCTTCGCCACCCCCGAGGAAACCAACCAGCGCTACCGCTACCTCCTCGCGCAAGGCCAAACCGGGCTCAGCGTCGCCTTCGACCTTCCCACGCTCATGGGCTACGACGCCGGCCACCCCCTCGCGCTTGGCGAAGTGGGCAAATGCGGCGTCAGCATCTCATCGCTCGCCGACATGGAAACGCTCTTTGACGGCATTCCCCTCGGCCAGGTGAGCGTTTCGATGACCATCAACTCGCCCGCCGCCATGATCTGGGCCATGTACCTGGTGGTCGCCGAAAAGCAGGGCGTTGCGTGGACCGAACTCAACGGCACGCTGCAGAACGACATCCTGAAGGAGTACATCGCCGAGAAAGAGTTCATCTACCCGCCGCGGCCGTCGATGCGGCTGGTCACCGACACCATCGAGTTCGCCACCCGCCACACGCCGCGCTACAATCCCATCTCCATCTCCGGCTACCACATCCGCGAAGCCGGCTCCACCGCCGCCCAGGAACTCGCCTTCACCCTGCGCGACGGCATCGAGTACGCCGATTGGGCCATCGAGCGCGGGCTCGGGATCGACGAGTTCGCCCCCCGCCTCAGCTTCTTTTTCAACTCGCATTCGGACTTCTTCGAGGAGATCGCCAAGTTCCGCGCCGCCCGCCGCATTTGGGCCAGGCTCATGCGTGAACGCTACGGCGCGCGGGACGAGCGCAGCCTTCGCCTCCGTTTCCACGCCCAAACCGCCGGCTGCTCGCTCACCTGGCAGCAGCCTTACAACAACCTGATCCGCACCACGACGCAGGCGCTGGCCGCCGTGCTGGGCGGCTGCCAGTCGCTGCACACCAACTCGCTCGATGAAGCCTACGCCCTGCCCAGCGAACAGGCCGTTACGCTGGCGCTGCGCACGCAGCAGATCATGGCCCACGAGACCGGCGTGGCCGAGGTGGCCGACCCTCTGGGCGGCAGCTATCTTGTCGAGTCGCTCACCGACCAGTTGGAAGCCCAAGCCCTTGATTACATTCGCCGAATTGATTCCATGGGCGGCGTGATCCCGGCCATTGAGCGGGGCTTTCCACAATCGGAGATCGCCCAGGCCAGTTACCGCTACCAGCAGGAGGTGGAGCGCGGCGAGCGCCTCGTGGTCGGTGTCAACGCCTTCACCCAGAGCGGCGACGCTCCGATCGACCTGCTCCACATCGACCAGGCCGCCGAAGCCGCCCAGGTGGCCAAGCTACGACAATTAATTACAAAACGAAGCCAAACCGCCGTCGACCGCGCGCTGGCCGCCCTGGACCACGCCGCCGCCCACAACCTGAACATGATGCCCGCCCTGCTCGATTGCGTTCGCGCCTACACCACCCTGGGAGAGATGTGCGACACCCTGCGCCAGCGCTTCGGCACCTGGGTGGAGCAGCCCGTCCTCTAAATAGTGACAGTCACCGCTGTCCCCTTTTTCCTCCCTGTGGCGGAAGCGCGGCCCCTGTGATAGGCTTAAGGAAGTGCGTTTTGCGACAGCAAAACGTGCCTCCACCCATTGCGGGGACGTAGTTCAGCTGGTTAGAACGCCGGCCTGTCACGTCGGAGGTCGCGGGTTCGAGCCCCGTCGTCCCCGCCATCTCACGCCTTCCTTCTTCGATTTCCTTACAACCGGGCTGAAACCCTGAGCAATTTCTTCGCCATTCCTTGCCCCTTTGACTGCGAGTGGTGCATTTTGGGCGTGATTTTTCCGGCACCGGGACTATAATGGGGGCAGATGAGCTTCCTGTCGCCCCGGCTTCAACTCAAAGTCGCGCAGAAGCAGATCCTGACGCCTGGGCTCGTCCAGATGGTGTCCCTCCTCCAGATGAACCGCCTGGAGTTGAAAGACCTGATCGCCTCCGAAGTCGCCCAAAACCCTGTTCTGGAAGAAGGCGCCGAAGGCGAAGATCTGACCCCCCAGGAAGTGCAGTCGCTGCTGGAACGCGAGCGCACCTCCGACCCTGCCGACCAGAACATTCTCGATGTCTCCGAGTCAGCGTCTTTGATGCAAGGCGCTGAGGCCACTGCGTCGGAGGCTTTCGCCGAACCCTTCCCGGTGGTGGAGGAGGCCGACACGGCTGCCCCCGCCGACGCCGCCCCCGCTTCGGACCCCTTCGACGAGATCGATTTTGGCAGTTTTTTCGACGACTACCTCGACCCTGGGTTCAAGTCGCCAGCCGCCGAGGCTTCCGACAAGCCGTCGTTTGAGACCTTCCTCAGCTCGCCGGTCACCCTCTCTGACTATCTGGAGTCGCAGCTCAGCCTGGTGGTCCTGAACGACGACCTCCGGCGCGCCGCCGACGTGATCATCGGCAACCTCAACGAGACGGGCTACCTGACCGACCCGCTGGAGGACCTGGCGCTGAACGAAGGCCTCACCACCGAGCAGCTTGCCGAGGCCCTCACCGTCGTGCACTCGCTGGATCCGGCGGGCGTTGGCGCACGCACCGTGCAGGAGTGTCTGCTGCTGCAGCTGGCCAGCCGGAACGGCAAGGGCGGCGTGGCCTGGCAGATCGTTTCCAACCACCTCCATCTTGTGGAAACGCGCCAGCTGAAGGAACTGGCCAAGGTGCTTGGCCGTCCTACCCAGCACGTGGAAACGGCGCTGGAAGTGATTCGCCACCTCGACCCCCGCCCCGGGTTGCGCTACTCCGGCCCGGGCGCGCGGCAGATTGAGCCTGACGTCTACATCACCAAGGACAGCGACGGCTGGATCATCCAGTTGAATGATGACGACCTTCCCGTGTTGCGGTTGAATTCGCAATACCGCCGTTTGCTCGACCGGGAGCAGGAGCCGAGCAAAGAGGTCCGCAACTACGTCAAGGAACGTTTTACCAGCGCCCTGCTGCTGATGAAGAACATCGAGCAGCGCAAGCAGACCATCATGAAGGTGTGCGAATCGCTGGTGCGGCGGCAGAATGAGTTTCTTGACTACGGTTTAGACCGTTTGAAGCCGATGATGATTAAAGAGATCGCCGAAGAGATCGGCGTTCACCCCTCGACCGTGAGCCGCGCCGTCGCCAATAAATATGCGCACACGCCGCAGGGGGTCTTTGAGCTGCGCTACTTCTTCTCCGAGGCCGTTCAGGGCCCGGCGGGAAGCGAAACGCCGCTGCTGTTGTTGAAGCGCATGGTCAAAAAAATGATCGAAGAGGAGGACTCACATCATCCGTTGACCGACGATCAGATTACCGCGTTGTTGCGCAAGGGCGGCATTCAAGTGACTCGCCGTACGGTTGCTAAATACCGCGAGGATATGAAGATCCCGTCCACACACCAGCGCAGAGTTCGCAGTTGATTCCAGCCCGGCCGCGTCGCCTGAAGTGGGTTTGGCCTCACCGCCGGGAAGAGGAGGATCGATGAAAATCGCCTACACCGGAAAACTCGAGAAGCTCGACCCGGTCTCCCAGAAGAAGTTGGATGCCCGCATCGCCAAGCTCAGCAAGATGCTGGATGGCCGCGGAGAAAAGGAAGCCCACGTCATCTTCACCCGGCAGCGGCACCTGCACCAGGCCGAGATCACGGTGAACTATTATGACCACCCGCTGGTGGGAGCCGGCGATGCGACCGAGAAGCTGACCGCTTTGCTTGCAGCCTTTGACAAGCTGGAAAAGCAGGTGGTAAAGCACCGCACCAAGTGGCGCGACGCCAAGCGCAATGGCGGCGGAGCACTGAAGCAGACCGCACCCGCCGCCGAAACCGCCCCGGCCGAGGAGGCTCAGGAGACGCGTATCAACCGTGTGCGATTGAGCAAGCGCCCGATGAGCGCGGAAGAGGCGCTGATGGAAATCAGCGTAAAGAAGAACTACATTGCCTTCCAGGATGCCGAGTCGGGCGGTGTCTCCATCCTGATTCGCCGCCCCGACGGGCACTTCGACCTCGTCGAGGCTTGATGGGCCGCCTGATGCCGCCGCGCGCACCGAAACAGAAACCCAAGAAGAAGATGATGAAGGACGAGGGGGCGGTTCTACCCGCCCCCTCGCTTTCCTCCGACCCCGAGCTGATTCTTGTAACCGGGCTCAGCGGCTCCGGTAAGGGCACGGTGATTCGCGCGCTGGAGGACCTCGGCTACTACTCGGTGGACAATCTGCCGCTGGACCTGATGGAGAAGTTTGCCGAGCTGACCAAGGACTCGCCCAACATTCGCCGCGCCGCCCTGGTTGTGGATGTCCGCGAGGGACGCAACCTGGAGCGCTTCCCGGTGCTCTACGCCGCCCTCAAGAAGAAGCTGCGCTGCACGCTGGTCTATCTCGAGGCTGAACGCGACATTATTGTGCGCCGGTTCTCGGAAACGCGCCGCCCGCACCCGCTGGGCACCGAGCGCTCCGTGACGCGCAGTGTGCTGATTGAGCGTGAACGGCTGGCCCCGATCCGCGCCCTGGCGGACTTGATCGTCGATACGTCCAAGTTCAACGTTCACGAACTGAAGGACTTCATCCGTGACAAGTTCTCCAGCGGGGAAGCCGCGCACACGATTCGCCTCTATGTAACTAGTTTCGGCTACCGCAATGGGGTGCCCACCGACGGCGACCTGGTGTTCGACGTTCGCTTCCTTCCCAACCCCAACTACATTCCCGAGTTCAAACCGCTCACCGGGCGCAATGCGCGCGTGGCGCGATACATCCGCAGTTTCCCCCAAACGCAGGAGTTCGTCTCGCGCATCTCGGAGATGTTGGTGTACCTGCTGCCGCACTATATTCGCGAAGGCAAGACCTACCTCACGATCGCCTTCGGCTGCACCGGCGGGCAGCATCGCTCAGTCTTCATGGCCGATGAGATCGGGCGCCGCCTGAAAAAAGCCGGCTTCCACGCCCGGATCACCCACCGCGACGCTCCCAAATAGCGAAAACCGCGCCCACCCCGTACCAAACCAAGCACCACGTTAACGTGTACCATTGCGCCACTTGGGCGATCATCAGGCGAATAAGACCTTAGAAGACTCCCCTCAGTTCCCTCAGATCGATCCCCCCACACGGGCACTGTTTGAGGCCTCGGACTAGTACTTTTTCAATCTCTAAATGATTGAGAAATTGTGCCTCCGCCCGCCACTAGTAGTACTTGCTAGACGTTTGTAAGCTATTGATCTCATAGTACTTTTCCGTTTGTTTGGATGCATTTTGGACCTGCCCTCCGACGTGGTCTGCTCGCTATACTCCTTGCGAGAGTTGTCCACAAACACTCAAAAAGTCTGGAGGAGACGAATAAACATGAAGAAATTCCTACTTATGTCCGCAGCTGCACTGCTGCTGACCGCGAATTTGGGTGCCACGACCCTTGGTGCCTGCCCCGGCACCACGAACGCTCAAGCTTCCGTCAGTGATTACGAAGCTCTCGCTCAATCCGGTTGCATGATCGGCGACAAGAAGTTCGGCGATTTCCTTTTCGCCGACCAGGGTCTGATCAGCGGCATCGCGGTGATCAACGACGGCGGCCAGTACGGCCTCGCCTTCTTTGGTTCCTTCGGTGCACCGCCGACCATCGCCCCCAAGCTGGCCTACAGCGTCCAGGTGATGGATCCGAACATGGTCATTTCCCAGGCCAATTTCACGGTTCCCTTCCTCAACAACCAGGGTGGCAACATCTTCCTGACCGAGAACTTCTACAGCCAGGTCTATGCCAATCCCTTCACCTCGCCTGCCCCTGGCGGCACGTTCCTGGGCTCGATGCCGCAACCCACCTGCGCCAACGGCAGCTGCCTCGCTTCGCTGGCTTTCGATCCGGGTGTGACGTTCCTCTACGCCGTAAAGGACCTGAGCCTCCGCGCGAGCGACGGGAACAGCATCTCGTTCTCCGTGTTCACGCAGAGCTACGAGCAGGTCGGCAACCAGGTTCCCGAGCCCGGCACCTACGCCCTGATGGGCGCTGGCCTGATCGGTCTCGCCTTCCTGCGCCGTCGCAAGGCCTAACGATATCCAGGACAACTCCTCGGAGAGAAAGACCTCCGGCTTCGGCCGGAGGTCTTTTTTCGTTGGTATCCTTGTTTTCATGGCCTACTGTGCCTCCTGCGGCGCCGAAGCGCGCGGCAAATTCTGTGAACAGTGCGGCGCTGCCCTGGACTCCCCCGAGGCTGTGATCCGGCTCTCCGACGAGGAGTCAGCCTCCCAACTCCCCGAGAATGTCGCCTCCGCGCTCTGTTACTTCCTTGGTTTCCTGAGCGGCATCTTCTTTCTCCTGTGGCCGGCCTACCACAACAACCGCAAGGTCCGCTTCCACGCTTTGCAGTCCATTCTCTTTTCCGCCTTCTACCTGGTGGTGGTGTTCACGGTGGGCGTCGTTCTGCCGCCAGCGCTTTCCCAAATTCTTGCTCCGGTCATCCAACTCGGCAGCCTTGGCATCTGGCTCCACATCATGTGGCGTGTGTATCACGGCCACGAGGTGGAACTCCCCGTTCTTGGTCCGGCGGCAAGGAAACAGGCGTAGCCGGAAGGCCTCGCGGTGCGTCCCATATGGTGGTGATTCGCTTCTGTCTGCTTGCCGCCCTGCTTACGGGCCTGCTCCCCGCCCAAGCCCCTCGCATTGGCGTGATTGATTTTTATGGCCGCCAGCACGTGCCGGAGGCCAAGCTGCTCAAGGCCCTGGGCAAACAGCCGGGTGATGAGCTGCCGCGCTCCAAGGGCGACGCCGAGGAGCAACTGGAGCAGGTGGAAGGCGTGGTGCGGGCCAACCTGGAGGCCGCCTGCTGTGAAGACGGCAAAGCGATTCTCTACATTGGCATTGAGGAGAAGGGCGCTGTCCACTTCGACTTCAACGCGCCAGGGGCGGAGGCCGTCCTGCTGCCGCGCGAGGTCCACGACGAATATGTCGCCTTTCTGGCCGCGGTGGGCCTGGCGGTGCGCGGCGGCGACACAGCCGAGGATCTTTCCCGCGGCCATTCTCTGATGGCCAACCCGACGTGCCGCGCCCACCAGGAGAAGTTCCTCGCCCTGGCCGAAGCCGAACTCCCCAAGCTGCGCCAGGTGTTGCGCTCTTCCTTTGACGAGGAGCACCGCGCCATCGCCGCCTACGTGATCGGCTATGCCCCGAAGAAGGAAGCCATCATCGACGACCTGCAATACGCCTTGCGCGACCCCGATGACACGGTGCGCAACAACGCCATGCGGTCACTGGCGGCCATCGCCATCCTGGCCCAGAAGCAGCCGGATCTGGAATTGAAGATCTCCCCGACGTGGTTTATCGAGAGCCTCAACTCGATCATCTGGCAAGACCGCATCACGGCCGCCAACACGCTCGTCACGCTCACCGAAACGCGCGAGGAACGCATCATGACCCACCTCCGCGAGCGGGCCCTGCCGGCGATCCGCGAAATGGCCGCTTGGAGACATCTGCCGCACGCCCTGCCCGGCTTCATCCTGGCCGGACGCATCGCCGGTTTCGGCGAAAGCGAGATTCAGGACCTATGGAAACGCGGCGACCGGAAGACCCTGCTCGCTAAGCTCAACGCTTCAGATAAGCCAGCAAAGCAGCCGGGTCGTCGGAAATAATCGCGTCGACCTTTGCCTCCACCAGCTTTTCCCACTGTTCGGGCTCGTTGGCCGTCCACGGCACCACCTGCAAGCCCGCCGCGTGCGCCCGCTCCACCAGCGAGGCGTTCACCAGCGTGTAGTGCGGCGAACAGATGGTCGCGCCTGCTTCCACGGTCGCCTTTACGACATCGCGCATGCCCCTCGCTTCAAACAGCGCCGACAGCCGGATTTCCGGCGCCAGAGCCTTCACGGCCTTGAGCGTCCGGAAATCGAAACTCTGTACGATGACACGCTTCTCCAGCTTGTGCCGCCGGATCGCTTCCACCATCAGCCGGGCGAACTCGCCCGGCGCGGGGGTTAGTTCAGGATGCTTCGCGAAGATCTTCGTCTCCACGTTGAACTCGAACTTGCCGCGAGGGGAGAGCGCATAGACTTCGTCGAGGGTGGGAACGCGTGTGCCCGGCATCGCCACCTGGCGGGGAAACTGCGGATTCACCTTCGCCCCGCAATCCCAGCGCCGCAGCTCAGCCAGGGTCATTTCGCGAATGACGTTTGTCCCCAGCCAGCCCGCCGGGGCGGTGCAATAGTGCGAGTTCATGCGCGGGTCGTGTGACACCACGAGCACGTTGTCTTTGGTGACAGCCACGTCGAGTTCGAGCACATCCACACCCGCCTGGATCGCATACTCAAAGGCCGGCAGCGTATTCTCCGGCCGAACGGCGCGTGCGCCGCGGTGGCCGTGGACCGAAATTGAAGAAGCCGCCTGGATACTCATGACGCCCACCACAAGAAGAATGAATAGAGATCGAAAAATCATCGTATCGAGCCTATATTAAGAATGTCACGCTCTTATGAAACTCTCATCCCCCTCTTCCCTCTCACGGCGAAGCTTTGCCCGCACGGCGGCTTCGGCCACCGCACTTTCCTACTCACGTATTTGGGGCGCTAACGAACGGCTCCACATGGGCTACATCGGAGTCGGCAACCGTGGCGACCAGGTCCACGACGGGTTCCTGGAACATGGTGACCAGGAGACGGTGGCCGTGTGCGACCTCCGCGAAGACTATATGGACTTTGCGGTGAAGAAGTCGCGGGCCACACCCAAGAAGTACAAGGACTGGCGCCAGGTGTTGGACGACAAGAACGTCGACGCCGTGGCCATCGCCACGCCTGACCACTGGCACGCCCTGATGTTCAACGCGGCCTGCAAGGCGGGCAAGGATGTTTACGTCGAGAAGCCCCTTTCGCTGACCGTTGTGGAGGGACGCCGCATGGTGGATGTGGCGCGGGAAACCAAGCGCGTGACGCAGGTGGGCATCCACCGCCGCTCGGGAAAGTTCCTTCAGGAGGCGGCGCGCCTGGTGCGCGAAGGCGCCATCGGCCACGTCACGGTGGCGCGGGGCTACCATCTGCAGAACGAGTGGCCCAAAGGCATCGGCAATCCCGCCGACGAGCAGCCCTGGGACGCCGAGGCCTGGGACAAGTGGCTTGGTCCCGCGCCCAAGATGCCCTACAACAAGAACCGCGCGTTCTACAATTTCCGCTGGTTCTACAACTACTCCGGCGGCCAGTTGACCAACTTTGGCGTGCACTATATGGACATGCTCCGCTGGTGCATTGGTAAGGATGCGCCGAAGGCCGTGGTTGCGATGGGCGGCAAGTATGCCATCGACGACAACCGCGAGATCCCCGACACGCTTGAGGTGATGTGGGATTTCGGCGGCACGATGATCAACTTCGTCCAATACAACGCCAACCGCGCTCCCGGCAACGCGAAGAACTCAGAGATGGAGTTGCGCGGCACCAAGGGCACGATGTATCTGTGGGGCAACCGCTGGGAGATCGTGCCGGAGAAGGTGAGCGACTCACCGCGCCCTGGGCGATCGCCCGTTGACCGCCAGATGGAGCGCAACATCGGCACGCTGTCGGAGATGATTAAGCCCGCCACCATGCAGGGCTCGGCCGACACTGCCTTCCACGCGCGTAATTTCATCGACTGCGTGAAGAGCCGCGCCAAGTGCAATTGCGATATCCTCGACGGCCACCTCTCGACTTCGGCTACCATCATTGGCAACATCGCCCTCAAGACGAAGAGCTACCTCGAATGGGACGCGAAGACCGAGAAGTTCACCAACAACCCGGCGGCGAACAAGTGGCTGCACTACGAATACCGCGCGCCCTACAAGTTGGGCTGATTCTCTGCGTGCTGGCGGCCCTGGCGGCGGCGTCTGCGGCTGGTCCACAGGCCACGCCGCAAGGGCCCGCGCGCATCTTCGTTTACTCGCTGCGCGAGACGGCGGCGCATCTGTGGATGCCGGTGACATTCGACGGCGAGATTGCGGCCGAGGTGCGGCGAGGGACGTTCTTCACGATCGCCTGCGACCCTGGGCCGCACGTTCTCATCATTGAGCAGGGCGTGCCCGTCGCCGTCGAGGCGCGCCCGGACCGCCCGGCGTACGTGCGGCTCGACTGGAACTACCAGTTGGGACGGCGGCCGATCCCGGTGCTGGGCGTCGTCCCCGCACGCATCGCGGAGGCTGAGCTGCGGCACTTGAGCTATATCGAGGCGAAGAAGGTGCGGTCAGCGGTGGTGCTCAGAAGCGACCCGCGGCCGGCGGAGGAGATGCGGCTGAAGACGCGGGAGTAGCGGCGCTCACGCCGCCGCCGTTCGCCGCTTCACGATGTAGTAGACCACCGGCACCGTCACGCGCGAGAGCAGCAGGGAGGCAATCTCGCCCGCCATGAGGGCGATGGCGAGGCCCTGGAAAATGGGGTCGAACAGGATGACGCTCGAACCGACAACGACGGCCGCCGCCGTGAGCATCATCGGCCGGAAGCGCACCGCGCCGGCGTCGATCACCGCCTTGTCCAGCGGCATGCCCTCCTTTAAGCGCAGTTCGATGAAGTCGACCAGGATGATGGAGTTCCGCACGACGATGCCAGCGCCGGCGATGAAGCCGATCATGGTTGTCGCCGTGAAGAACGCGTTCAGCATGCCGTGCGCCGGGAGGATGCCGACGAGTGAAAACGGAATCGCCGTCATGATCACGAGCGGTGTGATGAAGTTCTCAAACCACCCCACCACGAGCACATAGATCAGGATGAGCACGGCCGCGAAGGCGAGCCCAAGATCGCGAAAGACCTCATAGGTGATGTGCCACTCGCCGTCCCACTTGATGGCATACTTCGAGGCGTCCTCGGGCTGCGAGGCGGTGTACTGCTCCACCGCGTAGCCTTCGGGAATCTTGATGGCGTCCAGTTTGGGGGCAAGCGCGAGAATCGCATAGACGGGGGCCTCCATCGCGCCAGCCACGTCGGCCGTGACATAGGTCACCGGCATCAGGTTCTTGTGATAGATGCTGCGGTCCTCGGTCATCTCGATCATCCGCGTGATCTCACCGAGCGGCACGAGGCCGCCGGCGCGCGTCGGAATGCGCAGTTGACGAACGCGCTCAATATCGGAACGCGCGGCGCGGTCGAGCCGAACCATGAGAGGAATGTCTTCCTTGGCCGATGCATCGTGCAGGAGGCCCGCCGCCTCGCCGGCCGCGGCGATGCGCAGCGTCCGCGCCACGTCGTCGTCGGTGATGCCGTGCAGCGCCGCCTTGTCGCGGTCAAGCACGATGCGCCGCTTCACCTGCGGCTCCTCGACATACCAGTCGACATCCACCACGCCATCGACGCTCTCAAACTGCTTCACCACCTCGCGCGCGAGGCTCACACGGCGCTCTTCATCGGGACCATACACCTCGGCCACCAGCGTCTGCAACACGGGCGGACCGGGTGGCACCTCGGCCACCTTCACATTCGCACCCATCTCCTCAGCCAGCGGCGCCATCGCCACACGCACCGCTTTCGCGATCTCATGCGACTGCCGCTTGCGCTCTTCCTTACCGAGCAGATTCACCTGCAGGTCAGCCACGTTGGCGCCGGCGCGCAAATAGTAATGCCGCACCAGCCCGTTGAAGTTGAATGGCGAGGCCGTGCCCGCATAGCTCTGGACATTGATCACTTCCGGCTCTTTCAGCACCACCTCGGCCAGCCGCCGCGCAACCAGCGCGGTCCGCTCGAGCGTTGTGCCCTCGGGCATGTCGACAATCACCTGAAACTCGCTCTTGTTGTCGAACGGCAGCATCTTCACCTGTACGAATTTCACGTAGATGAGCGAGCAGGCCCCCAGCAGAAGCACCACCACACCCACCAGGAAGCTCCAGCGCGCCACCGGCACGTGGATCAGCTTATCCATCCACACGCGGTACCACTTCGTGAAGCGGTCCTCGCCCTCGCCATGCGCATTGTGACCCCCTGCCGCACCCATGATGCGGACAGCGGCCCAGGGCGTCACGATGAACGCCACAATCAGGGAAAACACCATCGCCGCCGAGGCTCCGATTGGAATCGGCCGCATATACGGGCCCATGAGGCCGCTGACGAAGGCCATCGGCAGAATCGAGGCGATCACCGTTAGCGTGGCGAGAATGGTCGGGTTGCCCACCTCGTCCACCGCTTCAATGGCGATCTGCGAGAGTGACTTCGCCTCGCTTCCTGGCAGTCGTCGATGCCGCACGACGTTTTCCACCACCACGATCGCGTCGTCGACGAGAATGCCGATGGAGAAAATCAGAGCGAACAGTGTGATTCTATTGAGCGTGTAGCCGTAGAGGTAGAACACCGTCAGCGTTAGCGCCAGCGTCACCGGAATCGCCGTGAACACAATCAGCGCTTCGCGCAGGCCCAGCGTGATCGCGATCAGAATGCTCACGCTCACCACCGCGATGCCCATGTGATAGAGCAGTTCGTTCGATTTCTCGGCCGCCGTCTCGCCGTAGTTCCGCGTGATTGACACCTCGACGCCCGACGGAATCACCCGTCCCTTCAGAGCCTCCACGCGCGTCATCACGTGATGCGCCACATCGATTGCATTCGTGCCCTTGCGCTTGGAGACGGCAAGTGTCACTGCCGGCGCGAAGCCGTCGTGCGTGCCGTACTGCACATATTGCACCGGTTCCTCGCCGCCATCTTCCACCACGGCCACGTCGCGCACGTAGACCGGCTTGCCGTTGGCCACCGCGACCACCACGCCGCGCACATCGGCGGCGGTGCGCAGAAAGTCGCCTGCCTCCAGGATGAATTCACGGTCAGCCGCCGAGAGCTTGCCCGCGCTCAACCGCCGGTTGGAGCCCAGCAACGCCTGGTAGACCTGCCCTGGCGCCACTGAGTAGCCCCACAGCCGCGTCACATCGAGGGTTATTTTGATCTGCCGCCGCTGTCCGCCCAGCAGCGTCACCGCCGAGACATCGGGTGTCTGCTTGATGGTGTCGTGCACCTGCGCCGCCAGCGATCGCAGCCGGTAGTCGTCATAGCCCTTGCCATGCAACGTCAGCGCCAGGATCGGCACGTCGTCAATGGAGCGCGGCTTCACCAGTGGCGGCGTCGCCCCCGGCGGAATGAGGTCGAAATTGGCATGCATCTTCTGGTTCAGCCGGACGATGGCGTTTTCCTCGTCCTCGCCCACTTTGAACCGCACAATCGCCAGCGCCCCACCCGGGCTCGAGGTCGAGTAGACATACTCGACCCCCGGGATCTCCCACAACAACTTTTCCATCGGCTTGGTGATGCGCTCTTCCACCTCGCGCGCCGTCGCCCCGGGCATGCCGACGAAGACGTCGATCATGGGCACGATGATCTGCGGCTCTTCCTCGCGCGGCAGGTTGATCAGCGAGAACAATCCCGCCGCCAGGGCCGAGGCGATGAACAGCGGCGTCAGCGGCGAGTGCATGAAGGCATTGGCGATCCGCCCCGCCGTGCCCAATTTGTGCGGTGCGGCGTCCATTAGCGCACCTCCACCGCGGCGCCATCGGCGAGGGCTGGAGCAAGCGGCGACACCACCTGCTCACCATCGGTCAACCCGGACATGACCTCAACCGAGCCTTCGCGTGCACCCCCCAGCGTCACCATCCGCAACCGAGCCCGCCCGCCGGATACCGTCATCAGGTAGCGCAGCGAGCCTTCCTCGCGAATCGCCGCCGACGGCACCGTCAATGCCCTCCTCATCCCGCGCGGGAAGCGCGCTTTACCGAACATCCCCGTGCGCAGGTTCGATACTCCCGGCAGATCGAGCTTCACCGTGAACGACCGCGAGAGGGCATCCACCGACGGCACGATCTCCACCACGCGCGCGTCGAGTTCCTTCTCCAGCGATTCCAGGAAAACAGGCACACGATCACCCATGCGCACAGCGCCGAGCAAGGCCTCTTCCACCGGCACCTCCAGCCGGAAGGCGCCCGCCTGTTCGATGGTGAGCAGCGGCTGACCCGGCGCCGCCAGGTTGCCCGGCTCCACCAGACGCTCCGTCACCCGCCCCGCAAACGGCGCGCGAATTTCCAGATAGCCGCGTTGGATCTTGGCGGACTGGGTCGCCTCGCTCGCTTGTTGGATGCGCGCATCCACCTGGTTGCGCTTCGCATTCGCGCCCGCCAGCTGCGCTTCAGCCATGCGCAACCGCGCGGTTGCCTCATCCAGTTCCTGCTGTGTAATCGACTTGCGGTTGAACAGGTCCGTCATGCGCTTGTGCGTCACCCGCGCCAGTTCCAATTGCGCCTGCGCCGCGGCGATCGCCTGGGTTACTTCGGCCTGCGCGTTCGTCGCCTCCACACCCATTGCTTCGGCCTGGCGAACCGCCGTATCCATCTCCTTGGCATCGAGCGTCACCACCACCTGGCCGGCGGCCACCGTGTCGCCCGCGCGCACCCGCACCTCGCGCACATAGGCCATCAACCGGCTCGCCACCGTGCCCGTTTGCCGCGCCCGCACCGTGCCGCTGGCCTCGATGCTGTCGCTCCACTCCACGCGCGCCGCGGACACCGTCCGCACCGCCACCGGAGCACTCTTCGACTCCGAGCGCTTCTCCGGCTCCTTGCCGCCGCATGCCGCCAGCGTGAGCGCCGCTCCCACCATTGCCAGGAATCTCATTGCAGAACCTCCGAATCGGGAGTCAACGACCCGCTGGCCATTTCCAGTTCCACCGCCGCCACCCGCTGATCATGAATTGCCATGACTCGCCTTAAGCTCGCTTCCAGCTGCGCACTTTCGTTGCGCAGCAAATCGGTCATCGTGGCCAGGCCGTTCTCATAGCGGTCGCGCGTGATGCGCAGGCTTTCGGCGGCTTGCGCCACCGAGGCATCGGCCGTCGCCGTGCGTTCACGCGCCGCTTGGAGCCTGGCATTGGCCGCCCGCACCTGCAAGGCGATGCCGCTTTCCAATTGCCTCTTCTGGGCCGCGCTGGCCCGCTCTGCCTCCACTGCCTCCTGAATCGCCGCCTTGGTCGTATACAGGCTGGAGATATTCCAGCGCAGGCTCACGCCGGCAAACCAGTTCCCGCCATACTGCTTCACGAACTGACCGCGATTGGCCTCGCCCGCCAGACGCGCCGACACCTGCGGCAGATAGGCGCTGCGCGCCGAGGCCGCTTGTGTCTGGCTCATCTCCATCGCCAACCCGGCCTGCTTCACCTCGGGCCGCGCGGCCAGAGCCCGGCGCGCCCGCTCCTGCTCGGCTTCCGTGGGCGGGGCCACTGGTTGCAATCCCGTGGTGAGTTGCAGGGGCGTGTCCAGGCCGCGCCCCAGCGCTTCATTCAACGCCGCCAGCGCCACATCGCGTTCGGAACGGCGCACGATGATCTGTTCGGCCACCGCCGCCAGGTGCACGCGCACCGACAGCACATCGGCCTCTGTCGCCATGCCCGCCTCGCGCCGCGACTCTGCCCGATTCAGATCCGCCTCGGCGCTGGCGCGAGACGCCTCGGCCACCTTCAGGGCCTCCTCAGCCAGCAGCGCACCATAGTAGGCCCTCGCCGCCCGGGCCACCAGTTCCATCTCCGTGAGCGCTCTTTGCTCCTTGGCCATCCCCACGCCCAACTGCGCCGACTTCACCTGGCGCCGCGTTTGTCCGCCATCGAACAGCATCTGCTCGGCGCCCACCTGCGACTGGAAGTTGTTGATCGCATCCGGCCGGTTCAGGGCATCGATGGCGAAATTCGCCTCAGTAAACCGCCGCTGCGTGAGCAACGTGGAGAACACAAACACCGGGTTATTCGATGCCTGCCACGATTCCTGATACCCCAGCTTTGGCAGATAGCCTGTCCGCGCCTGTTCGACGCGCGCCCCGGCTCCGCGCACTCGCGCCTCGGCCGCTTCGGCCGCCGGATGCTGCTTCACCGCCAGCCTCGCGGCGTCCTGCACAGTGATTGGCTGCGCGGGCAGCCCCGCCGCGGGCTGCGCCCGCAATGCCGGCCCGAGCAGACACACCATTCCCGCCAAGCCCAAGTGCAACTTCATATCGAATCAACCCTCGTATGTGTAGTTACTTCGCCGCCAGTTGTTCTCGCAGCGCCTTCTCGAGCGCGGGACTCTTCATCCCGGCCGACTTGGCCCTGGCCACGGCCTCTTCCACATCCAGCTTTTCGCGCGAGGCGTTATAGAGGCCCCAGAGGAAGCCCACCCGGTTCGACGTGCCGCAATGGAGAAACACCGGCTTGCCGCCGGGCTTACGCGCCTCGTCGAGCAGCGTGAACACCCTTTCGCGATCGGCTGCGGAGAGTTCGTGGCCCTTCATCGGGGCCGACACGTAGCTCATCCCCGCCGACTCGGCCGCCTGTGGCTCATCCACCTTCACTTGCGCCATTTCTTCGGGTTGGCGCAGGTTGATCACCACCTTCGTACCGCGCGCGGCGGCCTCCTTGATCGCGGCCTCGTCGGGCTGTCCGGAGAAAATCAACTTTCCCGCCACCTGCGAGGCGTTCACCGCGCCTCCCAGCGTCGTCGGCTCCACCGCCGTCTGCCCCCACGCCAAGCCCGCAACGAGAACCGCCAGCCACGCCCGCCGCATCAGCCCTTCACCCCGATTTTGCGCAGAATCGACATCATGGGGCACCAGTTCGTAAACGCCGATTGGAACAGGTTCAGCCCCACGAACGCCGTAAAGTAATACCAGTTCGGATTCACATAGTGGCCTAGCGCCAGGGTCAGGAGCACAATCAGGCCCGCGATCATTCTCAGGTAGCGGTCGACAGTCATACGTTTCCTCTCTCATTAGCCGGGATGCGGCTTGTGAGAAAAGGTGACACAACCCGCGACCGGGCGCCAGCCCGCGGCGGGAACGGCAGGCAGCCTCGCCTGATCGCCCGCTACTTCTTAGTCCGCTTGACCCACTCCTCATACACCTTGGCGATGCCGGCGCTGGCAGCATCGCCGGGATGAACCACGACGCGATAGCGGAAGCGCCAGGTCTCGCCCGGCTTCAGCGTGAGCGAGCCGTCGCGCGTTTTGTCGCTGAAGAAGTCATGCTCGCCGAAGATGTTGGCGGCGAAGAGGCCGTAGTCGCGGGAATGCCAATAGGTGGGGTGCTTGGGGTTCGACGGGTGATCGAGAATGGCCACGCCCAGCGCCTCGCCTTCGAGCGTGCCGGCGTAATCCACCCACGGAAACGCCTTGCCCCACACCGCCTTCTCGCCCACAGCGCCGGTTGAACTGGTCATCTTGCCGGTGTGCTTGCCGTCAAGCGGGGCGGCCAGGCGCAGGGCGAACGTGCCTTCCTTGGTGTCGCCGAACTTGGCCGGCTCGGTGGAGGTGAGCGTAATGTCGAAGTCGACGATGCGCAGCGTGGGATGCGAGTGGAAGGTCATGGTGCGGGCCTCGTTCACGAGCACCTTGCCGGCCGGGGTGAGCCACTCGAACGCCGCCGACACGCTGCCTTCCTTCTTGCCGCTCTTCAGGTCGGTGATGCGCTTGGTGCGGATGGTGCCCTGTTTGCCCTTTTGTTGCGAGGCGTCGTTGGCCCAGAAGTCGACCCCGTTCACGTCGCCGTGGGAAAACCACAGGCCGCGATGGTGGATGTGGTCCTTCGCTTCGCCTTCTTTTTCCTCCATCGGCCACACGCGGGAGACGATTTTGCCGGAGGCGGCCCGCAGCGGATGCAGATAGGGCTTGGTTGCCGACGCGCTGGTAAAGAGTGCCGTGAACGGTTTGCCGTCGACGTCCACCATGATGCGGTCAGAGCCTTGCGTCACCTTCACCTGGGCCGCCACCGGTATGGCCAGCAGGGCGGCAGCGGCGAGCGCGGCCAGAGCAAAGGGGGAAACTGCGTGCGATCTCATGTCAGCCAGTAGATCACACGCCGCGAACCGGGCTCAAGCGGGGACGATCTTGGGCTCCCCGTCGCCGTCCTGGATTCTGGTGATGCGGACCCGCGCGACGCGGTTGTGGTCCATTTCGAGGACGGTGAACCGGCGGTCGCCCTGCTCCACTGTCGCTCCGCACTCCGGGATCACGCCGAGCTTGAACATAAGGAAGCCGGCCAGTGTCTCAAAGCCCGCCTGCGAGGGCAGCTCGATGCCGTACATTGTCTCCAGGTCGCGAATCGGCGTGGCGCCGTCGAGTTCCACCACGTCCCAAACCACCGGCAGCGGAGGCAGTCGCACATCGTGTTCATCCTCGATTTCGCCGAACACCTGTTCCATGGCGTCTTCGAGCGTCACCAGACCGACCACCGTGCCGAATTCGTCCACCGCCAGCGCCATGTGCGAATGTGACCGCCGGAAGTCTTCGATCAATTGCGGCAGCGGCTTGGTTTCCGGCACCACCAGCGGCTTGCGCAGATAGCGGCTGAGGTCAAACGGCCGGGGAGGATAGCGCCGCTCGTTGGCGAGCAACCGTTGCTGCCACACCTCCAGCATGTCCTTGGCGTAGACAATGCCGTGGATGTTCTCCGGATCGCGCTCATAGACGGGAATGCGCGAGTACTTGGCCTCGCTGAACGCTTTCAGCACTTCGTCGAGCGGCGAGGTGATGGGAATGCTGGCGAACTGCGTACGCGGCACCATGACCTCGCGCACAGTCAGATCGCGAAGGTCGAGCAGGCGGTGCATTGCGTCTTCTTCAAACGCTTCGAGCAACCCGTGCTTGCGCGAGGCCGAGAGTATGTATTTCAACTCCTCCGGATTGTGAGTCCCAGGGGCGTGGGCTCCGCTGTGTACGCCCAACAGGCGCGAACAGTAGGCCGAACTGCGTTCGATGAACGTGATGAACGGCCCGCTCAGCCGGATGAACACGAGCAGCGGCGGAGCCAGCAGCGCCGCCATGCGGTCGGCCTTTTCCATGGCGATGTTTTTCGGCACCACCTCGCCGATGACCACGTGCACATAGCTGATGCCGAGGAATGCCAAGGCGAAACTCAACCCGTGAAGCACAGGCTCCGGCACCCAGACCGAGGCGCCTTGCAACAGCGCGAACAACAGGCCGTGGACCGTGGACTCGCCGGCCCATCCCAGGCCAAGGCTGGCAATCGTGACACCAACCTGCCCGGCGGAGAGCATTCGTTCGGGATTTTCGAGCAGCTCCATCGCTGTCTGCGCCCCCGGCACACCGTCCTCCTTCATCTGTTTCAGCCGCGACGGACGAACCGCCAGCAGCGCCACCTCCACAGCCGAAAAGTAAGCATTGGCGGCGATGATCAGCAGCAGGAGAAGAAGCCGGTATCCTAGGTAGAGATCCATGAGAAGAGCCCGAAGCAAGCGACTCCGGACCGGAGAGCCGCGGCCGACGGGGACCACGCGGGTGACAATTGAGCCGGATTCTTAAATATATCAACGTTTTGATTGGTGTGGCCGCCGTTGCCGCACTGGGCCTCACGTGGTGGACGACGCGCCGCGTCTTGCCCCCCACCCACGGCGAGATCGTGACCGGCGTCCGCGCCGCGGTCAAGATCACGCGCGATGCCGAACACGTGGCCCACATCCGCGCCGCCAACGTGGAAGATGCACTATTCGCCCAGGGCTACATCACCGCCCAGGAGCGCCTCTTCCAGATGGACTACATGCGCCGCCAGGCGGCGGGCGAACTGGCCGCCGTCTTTGGTTCGCGCGCGCTTACCAGCGACACGGAAATGCGCCGTCTGCGCATGCGCCGCGCCGCCGCCATGCATGCGGCCAGCCTCAGGCCCATTGAGCGCCAGGCACTGGCCGCCTATGCCCGCGGCGTGAACCGTTTCCTGGAGGAGAATGCGGGCCGGCTGCCGGTGGAATTCACCCTCCTTGAATACGACCCCGCCCCGTGGAGCATCACTGACTCCATCCTCATCGGCCTGGAAATGGCGCGCACGCTCAGCCTCAGCTTCCGTGAAGAGATTCTGAAGAGCGGCCTGCTGAGCGCCGGTGAGCCGGCCCACGTGCAGCAACTGTTTCCCCTTCGTACCGGTCTCGAACCGCAGCCTGGCTCCAACGCCTGGGTGCTCTCCGGCGCCCACACGCAGTCGGGCAAACCGCTCCTCTCGGGCGACCCGCACCTCCCATTCACTCTCCCTGGCATCTGGTATCAGATCCACCTGCAAGCCCCCGGGCTGGACGTCACCGGCGCGTCGCTGCCAGGCGCCCCCGCGGTGATCATCGGCCACAACGCCGACATCGCCTGGTCCAACACGAACCTTCACTTCGACGTCTCCGACCTCTACAAGGAGCAGATCAACCTCGCCGCCGGTGTGACCCGCTTCGAGAATACGCTGGAGCGCGTCCGCGTGGAGCAGGAGGTGATCACGGTCCGCGGCGGCCGGCCGGTGACCATCGCCGTGGCCAGCACGCGCCACGGCCCGCTGATGGGCGCTGAGGGCAGTCAGCAACTGGCCTTGCGCTGGAACGCCACCGACCCCGGCGGCTTCACCTTCCCCTTCCTGGAATTGAACATGGCGCGCAACTGGAGCGAATTCCGCGCCGCCTTATCGCGCTTCGCCGGTCCGGCGCAAAACTACGTCTACGCCGACCGCGAGGGAAACATCGGCTACCAGGCCGCGGGCCGACTGCCGATTCGCGAAGGCTACTCGGGCGACGTTCCCGCCGACGGAGCATCGGGTACGTTCGAATGGAAGGGCTTCATCCCGTTTGAGGACCTGCCCTCGTCGTTCAACCCGCCGTCCGGCATCATCGTCACCGCCAACGAAAACCCCTTCCCGCCGAGTTACCGACACCCCGTAAGCGGCTACTTTTCGCCCCACTACCGCGCCGCCCAGATTCACGCCCGGCTTGGCAAGCGTGCCAAGTGGGATGCCGCTGGGATGGCCTCCATCCAGCGCGACGTCTACTCCGCTTTCCACCACTACCTGGCCGGCGAGCTCGCCCGTGTGGGTAAGGCCCGCGGCTCAGCCAACCCCAAGATGGCCGAAGCCAGTGACCTGCTCGCCAACTGGAACGGCCTCATGGAGCCCGACGCCCCGCAGCCCTACATCGTCAAGCTCACCTATGAACACCTCCGCCGCGCCATCGTCGATCGCGCCACGCCCGGCCGCGGCGTTTCCTACAACCAGGGCATCGGCTACGCCGTCGTTGAGCGCCTGCTGCGCCAGCGCCCTAAGGAGTGGTTTGGCGATTTCGATACGCTCCTGCTGCGCGCCTTCACGGCGGCCCTGGAGGAAGGTGACCGCGTCGTCAGCCTCAATCCCGGCCGCTGGCGCTACGGCCCCCACAATCAGCTCAAACTCTCGCACCCCATCCTGGGCGACATGAAGTGGATCGGCGGCCTGTTCACCATCGGCCCGGCGCCGATGCCGGGCGCGCCCACCACCGTCTTCCAGTTCTCCGGCCGCGTGGGCCCGTCGATGCGACTCACGGCCGACCTCGGCGATTGGGAGCGCTCCACGCTTACCACCCCCACCGGACAGAGCGGCCTCGTGCTCTCCGGCCACTACCGTGACCACTGGGACACTTATATAGGCGGCGGAGAGCTGCCCTGGCGCTTCGCCAACGCAAAAGGGGACGAACTGACCTTGCGGCCAAGCCCGTCCCCTCGCTAATCCCGGTGGATCTCCGCTACAGGCGGCTTACCACTTAATCTTGTTTTCGGTGTCCGAGATCTTCTCGCGGTGCACGTCGTGGCAACCCTTGCAGCTGCCGCCCAGCGCCTTCATGCCGGCCGAGACGCCGTCCTTGTCGCCCGCCGCCGCCGCCTTGGCGATGGCATTGGCCGCATTCACGCCGTCCTCGCTCGTCTTCACGCCCACTTCCAGGCCGCGCTTCTTATAAAAGCGGCCCACCTTGGTGAACGTTTCGGCGACGCTCTTGGCGTTATTCTCGACGTCCTCGCCCTTCTTGATCATCCCGTTGGCCTTGGCCACGGATTTCATCCAGTTGATGTGGTTCTGCGGCGGGTCGATCGACTCAGCCAGCAGGAAGCCCCCCATGAGAGCGAGGGAGAAGATCCCTGCAATCGGTTTTTTCATGTGCCGTGTTCTCCTTGAGTCCCAGTTCGGAAATCCCGCCTATTTTAACCGAAATTCCGGTTGGCGGGTCAATCCCCTGCCGCCAGTTGCCGGCCGGCAGCGTTCCGTGCGCCGCCAACCGTTGCGCGGGGGCGGCTCCCGCTGATAGACGGCGCCTGCCAGTGCGGGGGTTACGCGGCGCTGGATGAAATGTCCTTAGGCAGGCTTCGTTGCCGGGGAATCCGGCAGCCGGATCTCGATCTCCAGCCCCGGCTGGGCGTTGCGAGCTGCGATCGTCCCCCCATGCAGGTTAATCGACCGCTTGGCGATGGCCAGGCCGAGCCCGAACCCATCGGCGGTCTGGAAATCCTCGCGCACCCGGTAGAAGGCTTCAAAGAGGTTTGCCAGTTCATGCTCAGGCACGCCCGGCCCATGGTCGCGCACCCGCACCAGTCGCTGCGCGCCCTCACCCGCGACGGACACCTCGACACGATCGGAAAACCGGATCGCATTGCGGATCACGTTTTCCAGCGCGCGCCGTAACAGCTCCGGGTCGGCGTCCAGAATGACCGGCTCGGCGGGCGGGGCGAGTCGAACAGTTCCGCCCCGCGCTTCGGCCTCCATGTGGCAGGAATCCACCACCGCGTGGACCAGCGCCGTCAGGTTCATCCGTTCGTGACGCACCGCCGCCGTGTCGGATTCAGCGCGCGTCAATTGCAGCAGCGCGCCCACCAGTTCGTTCAGGCGGTCGGCTTCGCGCTGAATACGGTCAAGCGCAGCCGGCCGGTCACCACCGGTCCGCGCCAGTTCGACGGCCAGCCCAAGGCGCGTCAACGGTGTCCGGATTTCGTGCGACAGGTCGGCCAGCAGCCGCCGCTGCGACGACAGCAGGTTGGCAATGCGCTGGGCCATCTGGTTGAATGCCTCGGCCAGTTGCCCGAACTCGTCGCTACGATTCAGATCGGCCCGCGCCGTCAGGTTCCCCTGGCCGAACTCCTGCACGGCCGCGCGCAGTTTGCGCACCGGCGAGGTCACCCCGCGCGCGAACAGGAAGCACAGCAGGGCCACCGACCCGATCACCCACGCCTCGTGCGGCAACAACAGCGACGAACGTTCGCTCAGGGACTCGGGAAACTTCACGATGAACCAGTACTTGCCATCCTCGGACGGCGCCGCAAAACTCGGCCTGCCGCGCTGGAACATCGGCAAACCGCGAAACATAGGCGGTCTTCTGCGGGCCCGCCGCATCAGCGCCGACTGGTCCTCGCCGGTCACCAGGTCGCGCCCGTCGCCATCGGTCATCACGCCGTTCACGCCCCAGTCCTCCTGCAGCGAGCGCAGATGCCGGGCCAGGGCTTCCTTCCCGCCTGACTCATACTCCATGCGCGCCTTGGCCAGTTGTGTGGAGGCCAGCAGAAACATGGGCGGCCCCGCCCCACCCATCTCCGGCGGACGATTTCCCGACACCAGCAGCACGCCGCCGCTGGTGACCAGCACGGTCACCAGAAACCAGAGCAGGGTGCGCGCATAGAACGACCTCATGGCTCGGCCGCCTCCTCGCCGCTGCGGCAAAACTGATAACCCACACCGCGTACTGTTTTGATGACCGTGCGCCCTGTCTCGAGTTTGCGCCGCAGATGGGACACATGGACGTCGATCGAGCGGTCAAACGGCGAGGCCTTCCTCTGGTACAACTCCTCCATGAGGGCGTCGCGGGACAACACGCGCCCCGCGGCCCGCATGAGCACTTGCAGGATGTCGAACTCAAAAGTCGTCAGTTCCACCGGCCGTCCCTCGGCGAACACCTCGCGGGAGGCCGGCAGCAGGCGCACAGCATTGACCTCGAGCACGGGCGACTGTGTATCCGGCGGCGCCTGCACGCGGCGGAGGATGGCCCGCAAGCGCGCGGCCAGCTCCCTTGGGTTGAACGGCTTGGCGAGGTAGTCGTCGGCCCCCAGTTCGAGCCCCAAAATGCGGTCCATGTCTTCCCCGCGTGCCGTCAGCATCAACACGGGGACGCGCGACTTTTCCCGCAGCCGCCGCAAGACCGTAAAGCCGTCGGCCTTGGGCAGCATGACGTCGAGGACGACAATGTCAGGCCCGGTTTCCAGCGCCCGCTTCAGCCCGGCCTCGCCATCGTGCGCCGCATCCACCTCAAACGACTCGCGCGTGAGAAACTCCTTCAGCAAGTCGCATAACTCGGCGTCGTCATCGATAACCAGAACCTTCACGCGCTGCCTCCCGCTGTCCCAACACTAACAAAAGTCGCGGTTTTTCCATGCAAAGTTTTGTAAACGCAGCTTTGCATTCATTTGCTTGCCCCACATCACGCCTTTACGCCGCGCCCCTACTGTGGGCTCAGGAGGTTCAACACGAACATGAACGCGAACAAGATGAACACCAAGAGGAACTGGCTGATGGCTGCGGGCGCCCTGCTGCTGGCCGCCACGCTCGCCTTCGCGCAAGGTCCCGGACGGCCCGGTTTCGGCGGCGGCCCCGGCGGCGGACACGGAATGGGCATGGGTCCGGGCGGCCCTGGCGGCCCCGGCGGACTGCTTGGTCCGATGGCCGGCGCGGCTCTCGGCCTGACCGACGCGCAAAAGACGCAGATTCAGGAGATCCACACCGCCACGCAGGCGGCCAACGCTCCTTACTTGGAGCAGATGAAAACCCTCCGCGACACCGAACTGGCCGCGATCAAAGCCGGCAAGAGCGACATCGAACTGAAGAACCTGGCCCAAGGGATGGCCGTGCTCACCGCCAACCTCCACGCCAACCACCTGATCGCCCATGCCAAGATCTGGAAGCTGCTCACGCCTGAGCAGCAGGCCAAGGCCGACCAACTCCGCCAGAACATGCGTGACCACGTCGAGCAGCGCTTCGGCGCCCGCTTTGGCCAGCCCAAGAACTGACATCCTGGACCCACCCCCCGTAGCCCGCCGGACGGCCCGCTCCCCGCATAGGGGCGGGCCGTTCGGCGTTTGGTGGGCCCTCCACTCCGCGCCGCCATGCGATAAGCTGCCTCCATGCGCGGATTCCTCCTGCTTTGTCTGCTTGCCGCCCCGTCGCTGTTCAGCGCCGAGACCATCCTGCTGTGGCCCGAGGGCGCTCCTGGCTCGGAGGGCAAACCCGCCGCGCCTCCCGCCATCCGCACCACTCCCGCCGGTGACCAGGTGATCTCCAACATCCACGCCCCTTCTCTCACCATTTACCTGCCCCCAAAGGAGAAGGCCACCGGAGCCGCCGTGATCCTCGCTCCTGGCGGAGGCCACCGCGAACTCTGGTCCACCCACGAAGGCCACAACGAAGCCAAATGGCTCGCCGAGCGGGGTGTCGCGGCGTTTGTTCTCTATTACCGGCTGGCCCGCGAAAAGGATTCCACCTACTCCGTGGAAGGCCATGCCTTGCCCGACACCCAGCGCGCCGTCCGGCTGGTCCGTTCGCGCGGCAGTGAGTGGGGAGTCAACCCGGCCCGTATCGGCGTGATGGGTTTCTCGGCGGGCGGTGAACTGGCCGCGCTCATCTCCTACAAGAACGACTCCGGCATCCCCGGCTCGCCCGACCCGATTGACCGCCACCCCTCGCGGCCCGACTTCTACTCCCTCATCTACCCTGCCATCCCGCGCGACATGGAGCCGTTCAAGGACATGGTCCCGGCGTTCCTCGCGTGCGGTGAGAACGACCGCGCCAACATCTCGCAGGGTTTGCCCGAGCTCTACTTAAAGATCCGCAAAGCCGGGGCCTCGGCTGAACTTCATGTGTACGCCGGCGTGGGCCACGGCTTCGGATTGCGCCCCAGCTTGAAAGGCCCCGTCTCGGGCTGGATGGAGCGGTTCCACGAATGGCTGGGGGCTCGCGGGTTCCTGGCCAGGCAGTAGAGCGCCGCGTCCTCCCCCGTTGCGGGCCGCCACTTACGGCGCAACGGCGATATCCACCTGGTCGTGGAACGCCTCCGGCGTCTCAATCGCCAGAGGCACGCTGGCCCCGCCCGGTGCTCCCTGCGGAATCTCCACGTTTAACTGGTAGAGCCCGGCAAAACCCGGCGCAATGCCCTTGAACAACACCCTCGCCCGCACGCCGCCCACATACACATTCACGCTGGCGTTCACGTTGCTGAGCACGGTGAGCAGAGAAGCGGCTCCATCCGGCACCGGCGGCGTGACGGCTCCGAGCCCGGTCAGATACACCAGCACCACGTCGCCGCGCCGCGCCCGGTTCGTGTTCGAGACCACGGTGAAGTCCGATTTCAGGATCGCCCCGGCGCCATAGCCGGTCTGCGGCAGCGAGAAGACGCCCGGCGCCGTCGCCGCCACGCGCACCTGCACCTCCGGCGAGCGCACGCCATCGACCAAGGCCACCAGGCGCGCCGTCCCCGCCGGCGTCGCATACGGCACAAGGACGCTGATCTGACCCGGGCTTACGAAATACAGCGGCGACGCGACATCGTTGATCAACACCTGGACGCCGCCGAGCGTGGTGGGAAACGGCAGTCCCGCGGCCACCGTCAGGGCTCGGGCGAGGCGCGTGCCGAAGAGCGACACAAACCCGCCGGGCGACACCGGATTGCCCAGTGGCGCAAAGCTCGCCGCGTTCACCACGCCATAGCGGCTGATCGAGGGTCCTGTGGCGGGTGGAGTTTCCGTAAGCGCACGCACGCCGACGATCAGCTCATAGTTGTTGGCATCGGTGGTCGAAACGCCAGAAGCGACAAAGGCCGTCCGGCTGCCGCCAAACGCCATCCGGTTCAATTCGAGGAACCCGCGGCCGTCGGTGTCGAGGGAAAAGCGGTTCACCCCGCTGAAGTCCACCGGACCCTCCGGCGTGCGCACCCTGCGCGCGAGCGTCATCACGCCGCCTGCTACATTGGCCGACCCGCTGTGGGCATTGGGGCGCGAACCGTTCACCTGCAAGCCCGCCGACATGTACAAATCCTGCAGCGACGCCACCGTTGCTCCCGGATCGACCTTGACCCCCACCATCATGCCGTGCGCTCCAGGCGCACGAGTGGAGAGCAGCACGACATTGGCCCCGGCTCCCACGGCCAGTGCGTGCTGCCCGCTGAGCAGCGCCGTCCCCGCTGTCGCCCCTGCCGCCAGGGGAAACAACACCCCTCCCGACCCATCCGCATTCACGCTTGCTGTGACACCGGTGATGGCCTGCGTTACGGGACGCGCTCCGAGGTTGCTTGCCTGCCCCAGCACGCTCACGCTCTGCGTCGCCGCCGAGGGCCGCAGGGAAAAGAAGGTGGCCCGCGACACCGGCGCCGCCGCTGTCACGAATTCCACTCCGGCCAGGGAGAACTCCCCGGTCACACCGGCCTGCGTCATGCCCTCCGGGGCGGGAACCGCCACCAGCAAGTCATACGTATTGGCCCCCAATTCCACCGACGAGCCCACCAGCATGCCCCGCCCCAGCCGTGCGGATATCTGCGCGCCGGCCCGCTGCGGGTTGCTCAGCGTGACCGCCCCGTTCAGGTTCACCGAATACGTGCCACTCGCCGTGAAGTTTGTCTCCGCCCCCGCCCCCACCTTCTGCTGACCGACGAAGGTGAAGCCGCCATTGCCGTCAAAGGTGGCAAGGCCATAGGCCGACCGCACATCCTGGAATCCTCCGCCGGCGTGGACCACGAGCAGATGATGCAGATGGTAGCGTCCGCTGAGCGGATTCGCCGGCAAGCCCTGCCCCCACACTGTCCCCGCCATGGCCAGCGCGGCCACCCATAACCCGATCCTGCGCATAGGCATCATTGTAGAGGTTCCCAACCCGCCGGTTCCGAAATGGTTGCGCCGTCCTGACAACTTCCCCTAAGGTGATTCTCCCGGTCCTATTTGCCGAAACTCTACTGTCGCGAACGGGTTCACTTCTGCAGAATGGAGGATTGGGTGGGTCCCATGAACAGCCAGAATCGACCACTTCGTAAGCCGTATTACCTTGCCGGCGCGGCACTCTTCGCCGCGGCCGTGATCTTCACCAACATCGCCCCTGCCCAACAGGACGATGCCGAACTCCCCCAACACGCCGAATGCGCGCTCTTTACGGAGAAGGGCGCGGCGATGCGCCGCCATGCCTCGATCGACTCGACGCGCGAGGCCTACAGCCGCTCCGTCCTCACGGCTCAAGTCACCTCGCTGCTCGGCACAGCCAATCGTGTCATTCCGGGGGGAAGCCGGACCGACATCGCCCAACAGCTTGACCAGCTTGGCCCGATCGACTCGCACATCTTCAAAGCGCTAGCGGAGGCCGGCGTCGCGCCCGCCGCCCGCACCAACGACTACGAGTTCATCCGCCGCGCCACGGTTGACCTGACGGGCCGCGTTCCCAAGCCTGACGCCGTCACCACCTTCGTCGCCAACCCCGACCCCGCCAAGCGCGCCAAGCTCGTCGACGCGCTACTGGCCAGCCCCGAGTTCACCGACAAGTGGACCATGTTCTTCGGCGACCTGTTCCGCAACTCCACGCGCAACACCCAGGTGGTCCGCTACGCCGAGGGCCGCGACGCCTTCCACGCCTGGATCAAGCAGTCCATTGCGGAGAACAAGTCGTACGACAAAATGGCCACCGAGTTGATCGCCTCTGACTCGCCCAACACCTGGGAGCAGGGCGAGGGCAACTGGATCGTCGGCGGGTTCGTCACGGGCAGCCCCCGCGGCGGCCAGGACATTTTCGACCAGCAGGCGGCCAATGTCGCCGAGACCTTTCTCGGCAATGCCCACGTCAACTGCGTTCTGTGCCACGATGGCCGCCGCCACCTGGATACTCTCAGCGTCTGGGGCAAACAGGCGACACGGCTGGAAGGCTACGGCATGGCTGCCTTCTTCGCCAAGACGAACATGACGCGCCGCACCGTCAGCCAGCAGCCGTTGCGATATTACTGGACCATCACCGACAACACCCGCCTCCCTGACTATCCCCTCAACACGACCACCGGCAACCGCCCCGAACGCAAGACCATCGGCTCCATCTCCAACGTCAAGCCGGCCTATCCCTTCACCGGCGAGCAGCCCGCTTCGGGCGAAGACTACCGCGCCGCGCTGGCCCGCATGCTCGTCAAGGACATCCAGTTTTCGCGCACCATCGTCAACTACCTCTGGAAAGAGTTCTTCAGCCGCGGCATCGTCGAACCCGTCAATCAGTTTGACCCGATGCGCCTCGACCCCGCCTCACCGCCGCCCGACGGCTGGACCATCCAGCCCACACATCCCGCCCTGCTCGATGAGTTGGCCCGCGAGTTCATGAACAGCGGCTACAACCTGCGCTGGCTGATGAAGGCCATTGCCACCTCCGAGGCCTACCAGTTCAGCTCCTCCTACACCGGCACGTGGAAGCCTGAATACGAAAAGCTCTTCGCGCGCAAGCTCGTGCGCCGGCTGTGGGGCGAAGAAGTCCTCGACTCCATGGTGCAAATCTCCAACCTTCCTAACCGCATGAACCTCGTCCGCGACGACCCCAACCCGCTCCTTTGGGCCATGCAACTCCCTGAACCCGTCCTGCCGGGCGGCAACACCGGCTCGTTCCTCGATAGCTTCATGCGCGGCAACCGCGACACCGAAGAGCGCCGCTCGGACGGCTCGGTCCCCCAAGCGCTCAACCTCATGAACGACACCCTTGTGCTGCAGCGCACCAAGGCCAGCGGCACGGGTGCGGCGGCCAGCTTCGCCCGCCAGTTGCTCACCAGGCATGCGCAGGCTTCGCAAAACCAGAGCCTCATTTCCGAAATGTTCCTCACCGTGCTCTCGCGCCCGGCCACCGAGGCCGAGATGAATACCGCCCTCACCGCCCTTGCTTCCGGCGCCACCGCCGCCCAGCGCCAACAGAAAGTGGAGGACCTCCTCTGGGCCCTCTTCAACAAAGTCGACTTCGTCTTCAACTACTGACCGCCCGGGGAGATTCCACCATGAACAGCCAGCAATTCGGCCGCTTCCTCTCGCGCCACCCGCACTCGCACCGGTTCTTCTTCGAGCGTCCCCACATCTCGCGCCGCGATCTCTTCCAGTGGCTCGGCGCGGGCGTCACGGGCTCCGTGCTCGCCTCCACGGCGCACGCCAGCGAGGTTATCTCCACCGCCGGCGTGCAGCCCATCAACAAGGCGAAGAACGTCATCTTCATCCTCTGCTCCGGCGCCATGAGCCACGTCGATACCTTCGACTTCAAGATGACGCCGGACACCCCGGCCGAGTTGATGAAGCCCGAGACGATCAACGGCATCGCCTGGCCCTCCGGCATCATGCCCAAGCTCGGCCAGTCACTGGGCGACGTCGCCATTGTCCGCTCTGTGCGCAGTTGGGCACTCCAGCACAACCTCGGCCAGGTGTGGGCGCAGATCGGCCGCAACCCCACAGCCGCCCTCGGCGACATCGCCCCCAACACGGGCTCCATCGTCGCCATTGAGAAGGAGAAGGAGCGCACGACGGCGCACATCTTCCCCACATTCCTTGGCCTCAACGCGGGCGACATGGTCGGCTCCGGCTACCTCAGCTCCGTCTACGCGCCACTGAAGATTTCGCCGTCCACCAACGGCCTGCCCGACACCAGCAACTCCGACGGCCAGACGCGCTTTGAGAGCAAGTACGCTCTCATGAAGTCCCTCGATGCGCCGCTTCGCGCCGCCTCGCCCACCAACACCGCCTTCTCTGACTACGGCGCCTTCTACGAAGCCGGCAAGGCGATGATGTTCAACAACACCGTCAACGAGGCGTTCCGCTTTACCACCGACGAAGCCGCGCTCTATGGGGCCTCAGGATTCGGCAACGCCTGTCTGGTCGCCTTCAAAGTGCTCCGCGCCAACGCCGGCACGCGCTACGTGCAGATCCACTTCGGCGGCTGGGACCACCACCAGGACATCTACGCCACCGTCGCCGGCCGCCTTCCCGCGCTCACCAAACAGCTCGACGACGGCCTCTCGCGCCTGCTGGCCGATCTCAATTCCGCCGGCCTGCTCGACTCGACCCTCATCGTCCTGATGAGCGAGTTCGGCCGCACCGTGGGCGCGATCACGGCGCAGGACGGGCGCGACCACTTCCTGCAGCAGTTCGCCGTGTTCGCCGGGGCGGGCATCAAGGGCGGCCGCGCCCTTGGCTCCACCACTGCCGACGGCTCGGCCACCGCCACCCACGCCTGGGCCCAGGCGCGCGATGTCCGCCCCGAGGACATCGAAGCCACCATCTACTCCGCCATGGGCATCGATTGGACCACGGTCCGCTACGACGACCCCTTCGGCCGCGGCTTCGAGTACGTTCCGTACGCCAAGGAAGGCCTCTACGGGCCGCTGCACGAACTCTGGGCCTAGCTGGCCCACTCCCGCACCCGGCTGGGGGCCGGCTTCCTGTGCTAAGACCGCGTTAAGCAGGTCAAGCCTGGGTTAAGCTTGGCCCCCTTGCGCAACGGGCGCGTCTCGGGCGGCATCTTGCCTCCCATGACGCAACAACAGCCAGCCAAGTCATCGCCCCCCGCCACCACACGCCGCGTGGCCCTGGGAAAACTCCTTGCCGTCGGCGGCGCGGTGTTCATCCCCGCCTGGAACGAGACCATTGAGGCCGCCGATTCCATTACGTGCGTGCCCACCACGCCCACCGTCACTGAAGGCCCCTACTGGGTGGACGAGAAGTTGTTCCGCTCCGACATCCGCACCGACCCCTCCAACGGCAGCGTCCGCCAGGGCGTGCTGCTCAAGGTTGTCATCAATGTGCAGAATCTCTCTTCGTCCGGCTGCACGCCGCTGGCGGGCGCCTACGTCGACATCTGGCATTGCGACGCCAAGGGGATCTACTCCGACGAGCCCACCTACAACCCTGGCGGCGGCACCGGCTCGGTGAACACCGTCGGCCAGAAGTTTCTCCGCGGCTACCAGATCAGCGACGAGAACGGGCGCGTCGAATTCACCAGCGTTTACCCTGGCTGGTACACGGGACGCACCATTCACATCCACCTGCGCGTGCGCACCTACAATGGCTCGACGGTGCTCTCCAACTTCGTCTCGCAGATCTTCTTCAGCGAGGAGATCAATGACCTCGTGATGGCCCAGTCCGCCTACACACGCACCTCGGCCCGCAACACCACCAACGCCAACGACAACATTTACCGCGTCACCAACCAGGAACGCATGATGTCCACCACCACCGGTTCGGTGAGCGAAGGCTACACCTCCGCCATCACCGTCGGCGCCGCGTTCCAAACCCCCACCACCAGCGCCCCGGCCATCTCCAACGGCGGCGTGGTGAACGCCGTCAGCGGGGCGTCTTCTATTGCAGCCGGATCGTGGGTGAGCATCTACGGATCGAACCTTGCCGCTGCCGCGCGCGCGCTGCAGGCATCCGATCTTTCCGGCAACTCGCTGCCCACCTCGCTCGGCGGCACAAGCGTTCAGATCAACGGAAAGGCGGCTTTTCTCCAATACGTGAGCCCGACGCAAATCAATGTCCTGGCCCCGGACGACGCCTCCGTGGGTTCAGTCAACGTCACCGTTGCCAATGCGAACGGTACATCGAACGCCGCCACGGCCAACCTGCAAGCCTTCTCACCCGCGCTCTCGGTGCTCTCTGGCTACGTGCGCGCTCTTCGCGCAGCCGACTCCGCAATCGTCAACGGCACCGGCACGGCCGAGACCGGTTACAAGGTAACCGCCGCCGTCGGCCCTGGCGAAGTGATCTCGCTCTTCGGCACCGGTTTCGGACCCACCAGTTCCTCCATAGCCGCCGGGCAGAACTTCAACGGGGCGTATCCCACCAACAACCCGGTCACCGTCTCCATCGGCGGTCAGCCCGCCACTGTGCTCTGGGCCGGGCTGATCGGCCCCGGCCTCTACCAGATCAACGTCACCGTCCCGGCTTCGCTGAGTGACGGCGACCACTCCGTGATCGCCACGGTGGGCAGTGTCAGTTCGTCCTCGTCAGCCGTGGTGAAGGTGCTCGCCAGCGCCAAACTGGCGTCCTTCTTCCACCGCGGCCGGAGCGTGGTCGCCGCCGCCCGCCGTGGCCCGGCGAAGCTCCCCACCCGGCACTTTGCCTGGATGCAGCACGTGCTGCACTCCACGCAAACCGGAGCCTTCGAAGTGCCAACCGGCTGCCTCGTTCAGCTTGCCTGAGTAGGGCTGGTGGGGGCGTCCCCCTCCTGAGACGCCCCCACCAGTTCCCGGATCTCGTCGTTGCAGTCGAATGCGCACTCCTCACGATACGCGTCTGGCAGCGTGCCGCTCTCGATCATCCGGCGCACTGCACGTCCGCGGCACACGCTGCACGGACCATTTTCATAGATCGCCTGGCGCATCTCCGTGGCGCCTTCCGCCGCGGGATGGCGCTCCCAGAGGTCTTCCAGGCCCATGCCTAAGGAATGGACGACCTCCTCGTCCTCCTCATCGAGGAACCACCGCAAAGCCATCGCATGGTCCCCCGATTGGAAGCTCTCCAGCAGCAGATCAATCGCCAGTCCTCGGTGAACGGACCTCGTCCTCATCAGCTCCATCGCCAATTTGCGGACTCTGTCATCGGCGACGTGAGCCAGCGCGACGATCGCCGCGCGCGCCGTATCCTCACGCCAAGCCAACTCCAACAGTGGCGCCGGGTCCAGAGGGAACGCCCGCCGCGTGAAGAGGTACAGGTGTTTCAGTTGGCTCGCCGCATCAGCGGCCGCCATCAGCCCCGCAGAGGCCTGCAGTAGGTTCTCTTCGCTGGTCTTCCTTCCCCAGCTCATCAGGTGGCCGCGGTTCAGCGTGCTCATCCGCGTCTGGAGATCCCCATACGCCAGCACCTCCACGTCCTTCCACCGTTCGGTCGAGCTGTCCAGTTCCCAATCGAACTTGGGCAATTCCCGGAGAAAAGCCGCGATGTGCGGATTCGAAGCCGCCGCCACGTTCAGTGCATCCAGGCAGACCTGTTTGCCCAGCTTTCCGTAGGCATGCCGAACCACCCAGCCAAGTTCGGCCGCATTCGAATCTCTCGTCAGCGCCTCGCCCACCTTCCCAGCCACGAAGAGCAACCCGTCGACGCCATCCAGATCCACAAACCCGTAGGCGACCTGGTCACACCATGTATGCCAGGGCTGGAAATGCCGGTACAGAGCCTCCCGCGCGCCGGGGTAGCCATCCTCGGCAAGAAACGTCGCCAGGCGAAACCGCTGCACTCCGTCGGTGTCGTCCCCGGCATCGGCCAGGGAGGGCAGTATAGCGTCGCAGTAGAAGTCACGGTCAGGCAGCTTGGAAATGATCTCGTAGATGAAAGGCGCGCGCGTGCCCTCCGTCTGGACGTCATACGCGTAGCAATGCAGGCAGGCATCCAGGATGATCTCCCGTAACTCCTCTGAGTAGTGCGAACCCACATGCAGCGCCGCCCGCCCCAGCCCCAGTTGCAGCGCGTGCTCGAACTCATCCCTGGTCATCGGCACTCCACCACCACCTCCAGCCCATCCGGACTCACCGCCCGCCGCACCTCGCCACCCGTGAATGTCACGCCTAACAGCCGCGCCGTCCCCACGCCCGCCGCCGCCGCGCCGCGCGACTGCCACACGTTCACGGCCACATGATGGTGGTATCCGCCCGTCGCCAGAAACACCGCGCCAGGGTATTCGCACGTCACATCAAATCCGAGCCCTCTGTAGAACTCACGCGACTCCTCCAACGCCGACACTCGCAGATGCACATGCCCCAACCGGACGGCACGGGCGTCCCAAGCCATCTGCGGCTCGCGCAGCAACCCGGCCATATCCATCGCCTCGGTCGCCATCGCCACTCGCCCATCCTGCCAGCGCCACTCCTCGCGCGGCCGGTCGCAGTAAAGCTCAATGCCATGCCCGTCCGGGTCTTCCAGGTAGACCGCTTCGCTCACCCAATGGTCCGACGCGCCCTGTAGCGGATAACCGTGCTCGATCAACCGCCGCACCGCCACGGCCAGCGCCGCCCGCCCCGGCAGCAAGATCGCCATGTGAAACAGTCCCGGCGCCCGAGCCACGCTCCGCGCCGCCCCTGGCTCCTCAATCAGTTCAAGAAACTGGGGCGACTCCAGGCCCAACACCTCGCTATAGAACCGCCGCGACCGTGCCAGCGAGGCGACCGTCAAGCGAATCGACGCGGGCTCAATCAACGGCATGGCGCTCTCCGGCGCACGTGCTCCCATGCCCCATAGGGTACGATGATCGACAACGGATGGACTTTGACTCGCTCATTGGCCGCCTTGCCCTCGGCGCGGGACTCGGCCTGCTCGTCGGCCTGCAACGGGAGCGCGAATCCCGCCTTGCCGGCCTGCGCACGTTCTCGCTGATCACCCTGTTCGGCTTCCTCTGCGGACTGCTCTCGGCCACCCTCGGCGGCTGGCCGTTCGGCCTCGGCGTGGTCGCCATCGCGATTCTCCTCACGGCCGGCAACTATTTTGCCCGCGCCGAAGCCGAGTCCGACCCCGGCATCACCACCGAAGTAGCCGCCCTGATGATGTTCGGCGTTGGCGCCTACCTCGCCGTGGGCGACACCACCATCGCCGTCGCCCTGGGCGCCACCGTGGCCGCCCTGCTGGCCTTCAAAGTCGAGATCCACACCGTGGCCCAGCGGCTCACCGAGCGCGACGTGAAGGCGATCATGCAGTTCGCGCTGCTCTCGCTGGTCATCCTGCCCGCGCTGCCTGACCGCGCCTTCGGCCCCTACAACGTCGTCAATCCGCGCCAGGTCTGGTGGATGGTGGTGCTCATCGTCGGCGTCGGGCTCTCCGGCTACGTGGCGCACAAGTTCGTAACCGCGAGCGCCGGCGTGGCCATGAACGGCCTGCTCGGCGGGGCGGTTTCCTCCACCGCCACCACGGCCAGCTACGCCCGCAACGTGGCGACCGGGGCCGCGCTGCCCACCACCGCCGCCGCCGTCATCCTCATCGCCTCCGCCGTCGCCGTTGTGCGCATCCTGCTCGAACTTGCCGTCACTTCGCCCGCGTTGCTCTGGGCCGCGCTGCCGGGCGTGGCCATCCAGCTCGTGCCGCTGCTCGCCGGCGCGCTCTACTTCCTACGAAGCAATGGACAATCCTCGCCCTACCGCGTACTCGCCAACCCTTCCCAACTCGGTAGCGCCCTGTTTTTTGCCGGACTCTACGCGGGTGCGCTGCTCGCCACCGCCGCCGTCAACGAACACCTCGGCTCCGGCGCACTGTTCTGGCTCGCGATCGTGAGTGGCCTCACCGATGTCGACGCCATCACCCTATCGAGCGCCCGCCTTGTCTCCACCGGCGTCATCGGCACCACCCACGGCGGCCACATCGTCGTCACCGCCGCCGCCGCCAACCTTGTGGGCAAAGCCGCCTTCGCCGCGCTGCTCGGCAATCGCGAACTCGTTAGGCGCATTGCCGTCCCGTTCGCCTTCAGCGCCGCCGCCGCGGCCGGGGTCGTCTGGTTGCTTTGAGGTCCGGCGTCTGTCAGGCAATCTTGCCTTCGGCCCGCCCGCCGTAGCCGCCCTTGGCGCCAGCACCTTTCGCAGCGGCTCCCTTGGCGGCCTCCTGCACGGCCTGCGCGGCTGCCTGTGCCGACCTGCGCACGGCTTCTTCGATCGTGCCCGTACCGCCGGTTGAGGGAAAGTCGAACGCGCTGGGAGGAATGTACTTGCCCGCCTCCTCGGCCACCGAACCTGCCGTCTTGGCTGCGCGGGCCGCCGTGTTGGCCGCCTTGCGCGCCATTTCGCCTATGTCGAAGGGCCCGCCCGGTCCGACGGGCAGTTCGAACCCGCCGGGAGGCACGGGAATCCCGGCCTGTCTGGCCACCGCCTCGGCCGTCCGCTTGGCCGCCTCCAGCGCCCGCTGCGCCGCGTC
>JAFLBB010000131.1 GCA_017304135.1 Acidobacteriota bacterium
CCGCGCCCGTGATCATGTTCTTGATGTAGTCGGCGTGGCCGGGGCAGTCCACGTGGGCGTAGTGCCGGTTCGGCGTCTCATACTCCACGTGCGCCACCGCAATCGTGATGCCGCGCGCCTTTTCCTCGGGCGCATTGTCGATGGAGTCAAAGCTCCGGAACGCCACCTTCGGATTGTGCTTGGCCAGCGTCTTGGTGATCGCCGCCGTCAACGTCGTCTTGCCGTGGTCGATGTGACCGATCGTCCCCACGTTCACGTGCGGTTTGCTGCGGTCAAATTTTTCCTTCGCCATAGTGCCTGCCTACCGGGATCCCGTACAAAAAATGAGTGGAGCCGATGACCGGGATTGAACCGGTGACCTCGTCCTTACCAAGGACGCGCTCTACCATCTGAGCTACATCGGCGCCTAGTCTAACGCTAACACAACCACTAGTTCCCAACCTGCGCGTGCGGAAATGGTGGACAGGGGAGGATTCGAACCTCCGTAGCCCCAAAGGGCGACGGGTTTACAGCCCGTTGCTTTTGACCGCTCAGCCACCTGTCCATCTTCAAAACCATCACAGCTTCACGTCCGCGGAAGGCTGATTCCGCAAACGTGCGCACGCACCACTCTACCGGCCATCCTGTTTGAGTTGACTCACCCTGGGAAGGACTGCAGAGCTTCCGGCTCAGAGCGCACAACTCCGCTGCACCCTTGTCAAGCCGGGAACTCAATCATGGTAACACACCCGCAACGCGCGGTCCAACCGGCGGGGAACAAACTCTTCCCCGCCCTCTCTTCGCCCCCGCGCTCCGCTGCCAGCACACAGCAAAACGGGCGGCCCGGTGTCGCCGGACCGCCCGCCGAATTCACACTGGAGCCAACGCTACCCGCGCAAGAGCCGCCGCGCGGCCAGCCCGGCCAGCCCGGCGCCCATCAGCGCAAACGTCGCCGGCTCCGGCACCGAACCACCGCCATTTTGCCGCTCAGCGTCCACCAGCGCGTTGTCGAAACGCGCCAGCGCGCCCGAGTTGCCGTATACGCCGAACCCAACCAGGTTTTTGCCCGGAGTCAGGAACGAGGTCACGTCGAAGAACTCCCAGGCGGCTCCGCTGGTGGAGACCGCTCGCTCGTCTTCGGTCGCATCGTCGTAGCGGAACAGCATCGCCATGTCAGCGCCGCCATCGGGATGCCTGGCCCAGAAAGAGACTTCCGAGATCAGGTTCACGCTGATCGCGCTAAACGACTGGAATAGAAGCCGGTTTCCATCCACCTCCGCGCTCCACACGCCGCTCTGCGCGTCAGTGTTGATCGCACCCCAAGTGCAACCGCCACAAAAGTCGTTGTCGTTGCTCCAAGGCGAGAGAATGCCGTCCTCAAAGCCGGGGTTCAGCAGGATATTCGCGCCAAACGCCGCCTGGCCCAGAGCAAGAAGGGCGCCGAACGCCACAATCATCTTTACTTTTAACACTTTCCATACCTCCGAAGAGAGAATAACCGTCCCAGGTACTACCTCCGTTTTTATGAAGGTAGCACAAGCGTATGCGGCAACCGCACGAGGGTTTTCCTGAGACGGATCACTATTTCCCCTCACCTTGGCCTGCCAAGTGCCGCCCCGCGCCCGCGTGCTAGGCTGAACAGAGTGTCCTCTTCCTCCGCGCCCGTGCGCGCATTCCTGTTTGACATGGACGGCGTCATCGTCCACTCCACTCCCCTCCACAACCGTGCCTGGGAGATCTATCTGGAGCAGCACGGCATCGATCCGATGCGTGTGCAGTCGCGCATGTTCGGCCTACGCAACGACGAAATCGTGCGCGACTTCTTCGGCGAGAGGCTCAGCGACGCCGAGATCATCGAGCATGGCGCGAACAAAGAGAAGCTCTACCGCGAGCTGATGTACCCGCGGCTGGAAGAGTTCATGGTGCCGGGCGTGCGTGAATTCCTGGCTCGCCACAACGGGCTGCCGGCGGCCGTGGGTTCCAACGCCGAGCCGGCCAACATTGAGTTTGTGCTGCGCGAGTCGGGCCTGGCGCCGCGCTTTGCCGCCGTGGTCGATGGCTACCAGGTGGACAAGCCCAAGCCCGATCCGGATGTCTACCTGAAGGCGGCCGAGTTGCTCGGTGTGGCGCCGGAGGAGTGCGTCGTGTTCGAGGATTCCATTGCCGGGCTGCGCGCGGCACGGGCTTCAGGCGGCCGCGTGGTGGGCCTGCGCACGACACTGCGCGAGTTGCCGTCGCACGACCTGGCGATTGACAACTTCGAATCGCCGGAGCTGGAGCAGTGGATCCGATCGCTGCCACGCTGAACGGCCATCACCCGCCGCCGCGCCCGGCCACGCCGCTGAAACCCGTTTCCGGCGCGGCTCATCAAAGGTGGTAGGCTTTCACACATGATGCGCTGGATTCCGCTGTCGATCTGTCTCGCCCTGCTTACGCCGGCCATGGCGCAGCAGAAGTACAACGGTCCGCGGCCGCCCAAGCCCGACGTGCCCTTCCTGCTCCATGCGGGCACGCTGGTGGAGACCGAGGCCGGCCAGGCCAAGGAGGAGCAGCGCAAGGATGTCAACGCGGCCACCATTCCGGGTACGGCCTCGCCGGTGAAGACGCCGCTGCCGGAGCCGATCTTCCTGTTCCTCTCGGACAAGATCGCGCCCGAAAAGCTGGAAATGTACAAGCTCACGGTGACCAAGGACGGCCGCCGTGAGGTGGCCTTCCCTTCGGCGGAGAAGAAACGTAAGGACGCTCCGCGCCCTGTCCACCTCTCGGTGTCCAAGCTGGAAACCGGGCTCTTCCGCATCGAAGCGAGCGAGGTCCTCGACCAGGGCGAATACTGCCTCAGCCCGAGCGGCGCCAACCAGGTGTTCTGTTTCCAGGTTTACTAAGGGAAAATCGCGGCGCGCACCCTCGTGCCGCCCGCGCGCCCGCTCCACCCGGCGGGTCCGGCTTGCTACAATCCCAGGTATGTTCAAAGGCCTGGAACACACGGCGATCGCCTCTCCGAACCCCGAGAAACTTGCTAACTGGTATCGCGACATTCTCGGCTTCCGCATCAACTTTGTCTACGACGGCAACTACTTTGTGCGCGCCGCCAACGGCTCCATGCTGGAGATCATTCCCAGCGAAGGCGAGCGCGGCTCCAACAAGATGAAGGATCCCGGCATTCGCCACCTCGCCGTCGAGGTTGAGGATTTCGATGCCGGCATGCGCGAACTGAAGGCCCTGGGTGTGCTCTTTCTCACCGAGGCCTTTGAGAACCAGGGCAACCGGCTGGTGTTTTTCGCCGATTGCGACGGCAACATTCTCCACCTGATTAGTCGCCCGCAGCCGCTGCCGTAATGCGGTCCGCCTCACCGCACCGCACACAGGATTTCCTTTCCCACGCGTTCCCTTCCCAGGCGGCACGTTGCTGAAGCGCACCTTCAAAGCATTCGAATCCCGGGAATTCCGGACGATGTGGATCGGCGCGTGCATGTCGTCGATCGGCACCTGGATGCAGATGGTGGCGCAGAGCTGGCTGGTGTATGAGATTTCCGGCTCGTCGCGGCTGCTCGGCCTGGACGCTTTTCTCGGCCAGATCCCCATCATGCTGCTGTCGCTGGTCGGCGGCGTAGTGGCCGACCGCGTGGAGCGGCGCTACATCCTCATCGCCTCGCAACTGGTGCAGATGAGCTGCGCCTTCACACTGACGGCGCTGGTGGCGCTGGGCCTTGTCGAGGTGTGGCACATCCTCACGCTCTCGTTCGTAGTCGGCCTGGCGCAGGCGTTTGGAGGGCCGGCTTACCAGGCGCTCATCCCGACGCTCGTGAAAACCGAAGACCTGCCGAACGCCATCGCCTTGAACTCGATCCAGTTCAACCTGGCGCGCGTCATCGGTCCGGTGCTGGGCGGCCTGGCCCTGGCCAAACTGGGCGCGGCCTGGTGTTTCGGGCTGAACGGCATCAGCTTCATCGCCGTGATCATCACGCTGCTGATCGTGCGCAGTCCTTACAAACCGCAGGTGGTCAAGGAGACCATGATCGAGAGCATGAAGCAGGGCCTCCGCTTCATCCGCCGCCAGGAATCGATGGTGGCCTTGATCGGGTTGGCCTTCCTGCTCACGGCGCTGGGTGTGCCGACGATGACGTTCCTGCCCGTCTTCGTGAAGAGCGTGTTTGCCAAGGGGCCGGAAACCTACACGCTGCTGCTGTCGGTTTCCGGCGCGGGCAGCGTGCTGGGGGCGCTGCTGGTGGCCACCTTTGGCCATTCGCGCCACAAGGGGCTCATCCTGCTCGTCAACATCTGCCTGCTGGGCATTTTCGGGGCCTTGTTTTCACAGTCCACCACGGTATGGGTGAGTTGCGTGTTTCTCTTCCTGGGCAGCATGGCGCTGATCAGCGCGTTTGCCCTCATCAGTTCGCTCGTCCAATTGATCGCAACCGACCAGATGCGCGGGCGCGTCATGAGTGTGTACAACGTGGCCTTCCGCGGCGGCATGCCGATCGGCAATTACGGGAGCGGCGAGATGATCGAACGCATCACGGCCCCGCCGGTGATCGCCGCCAATGGAGTGTTGCTCGTGCTGACGGCCTGCTATTTTTATCTGGTGCATAAGAAGGTGGCAAAACTGTGAGGAGCTTGCTGATTTTGGGCCTGCTGATGCTGGGCCAGCTCACCGCCGCGGCGTGGGCCAAGACTCCCATCGAGACGGCGCTGGACAAACAGGACCGCGACGCACTGGCGAAGCTGGCCGAAGCCGCCGCGGCGCGTGCCGCGCAGTCCCCGGGCGATGTCGCCGCCCATTACGCGCACGCCGTGGCCCAGTCGGCGCTGGCCCAGGCGGCCATGGAAATGGCCGATAAGAACGCCGCCCGCACCGCCGCGGAAACCGGCATCCCGGCCGCGCGCAAAGCCGTGGAGTTGAAACCGAACGCCGCCGAATACCACCGCATCCTCGGCACCCTCTGCGGCCAGGTGATTCCAGCCAACGTGCTGGCCGGCATGAAATACGGCGGCTGCGCCCGCGACGAGGTGAACCGCGCGCTTGAACTGGACGCGAAGGCGGCGATCAATTGGGTCAGCCGCGGCGTGGGCAACTACTACTTACCGCCGATGTTCGGCGGCGGCGTGGACAAAGCCATCGCCGATTTCCAGAAGGCCATTCAACTCGACGCCAGGTCGGCCGAGGCCCACCTCTGGCTCGGCCTCGCGCTGCGCAAGCAGAACAAAAACGCCGAGGCGCGGCAGGCTCTGGAAAAGAGCCTCGCCCTCAACCCGGCGCGCGCCTGGGCCAAGCAGCAATTGGAGAAAACGCCCGCCAAATGACGTCATCGCGGTGGGCAATCGCGGCGGTGCTCGCCGCGCTGGTCATGCTGGGCTACTACACGCTGCCCGGCAATACCTTCCTCGCCTCCGACACGCAGATTTACATCCCCATCCTGGAGCGCATCTGGGACCCATCCACGTATCCGGCCGACAGCGTCGCCCTGCGCCCGCATGTGAAGTACTCCATCTACGACGAACTGGCGCTGCTGCTGCGGCGCATCACAGGGGCGGACTCGTTCCAGGGCGTGCTCATCGCGCAGCAACTGGCGACACGCTTCTGCGGCCTGCTCGGCGTGTACCTGTTGGGCCGCGCCCTCGCCCTGCCGCCCCTGCTCGCCCTGCTGTTGCCCGTGCTCTACGGCATGGGAGCGACGGTTGCCGGCCCGGCCGTTCTCACGCTCGAATACGAACCCGTACCGCGTGGCAGCGCGATTTGCCTCGTTGTGCTCGCGCTGGGACTGATGGCCCATGCGCGGCTACAGTCCGCCGCCCTTGCCGCCGGCGTGGCGCTGCTCTATCATCCGCCCACCACCTGGCCGTTCCTGACCGTCTTTGGCCTCTACCTGCTCGTGGAGGCCCGCCGTAAGGGCATCGCCTCGCTGCGGCCCCTGCTCGTCATCGGCGCCTTCGCGGCGGGGCTGTTCGTGCTCTCGCGCTTCCAGGCCGGCGAGACCGAACAGCAGGCCCTCCTCCATCGCATCGACGAGGCGCTGGCCCGGCTGCAGCGGCTGCGCGGCTCCTATAGCTGGGTCTCGCTGTGGAGCGCGCCCTATATCCGGCAATACGAGTTCCTTGCGGTGTTCATCGCCGCCGCCATGTGGCGCTGGCGCGAGGCGTTGACGCGCGAGATGCGCTGGGTCTGCGGCGGCATGGCCCTCGCCGGCCTGCTCAGCATTCCGCTCTCTTATTCACTGCTCGAGATGGCCCACTGGTCACTCATGCCGGCCTTTCAACCGGCCCGCGCCGCGGCCTTTGTCTTTGTCATCGCCGTTGTGCTGTCAGCCGCCGGAGGCGTGATGGCCGCGCGTGAAGGCCGCGCGTGGGAAGCGGCGGCGTGGTTCGCTGTCGGCTTCGCCCTTCCCGCCAGTTGGACCGTGCTGGATGTCCTGCTGCCCGACTTCCGCGACGAGATCATCACCAAACGCTGGCTCATCGTCGCCGCCGCTTCGCTTGCCACCGCCTGGGGTGTGCGCGCCTACTCGCAGCAACGCCGCGCGGCCTCGTTGCTGCTCGCCGCCGCGCTGCTGCCCTACTTTCTGCTGCCCACCTGGGGCAAAGTGGTGAACTACAAATTCGTCGACACGCCCGACATCGCCGAACTGGCCCAGTGGGCGCGCACAAGCACACCCAAGCAGGCCATGTTCCTCTTCGCAGACGGCGCAAAGGACCCGGCGGGGAGCATCTTCCGCGCCCGCTCGCTGCGCGCCGTCTATGTCGATTGGAAGGGCGGCGGCCAGGTGAATTTATTGAAGGAATTCGCCGAGGAGTGGTGGGAGCGCTGGCATTCGATGATGGACCCCGGCTACAAGCCCGAACGCATCCCCGAATACGCCGCCCGCGGCATCGACTACATCGTGCTCACCAAGGCCAACCGCATTTCGGAGCTTCCGGTGTTGTTTGAGAACAGCCGCTTCCTGGTCTACAAAATCCGCTGACCGATCAAGCCCGCACGGCCAAAAACGCATCCACCTCGGCCCGCGATGGAGCTGACGTCTGCGCCCCTTTGCGCGTCACGCTCACCGCCGCCGCGGCATTGGCAAAGCGCAGCGCAGCGGGCACGGCCATGCCCTCGGTGAGCGCCACCGCCAGAGCCGCGTTGAAGGTATCGCCGGCCGCCGTGGCATCCACCGCCGTCACCGCGAACGCCGCCGCCGTGTGCTCGCCTTCCGGCCCTGAATAGAAGCAACCGGCATCACCCAGCTTCAACACCACCGCCCGCGGACCTAGCGCGCGCACGGCCCGCGCCATCTCCGGCGCGTCGGCCAGCCCCAATCGCGCCGCAGCTCGGCCCAACAGCAGGCAGGCCTCGGTTTCATTGGGCGTGATCACGTCGACCAGCGACAGCAGTTCGCGGCCGAGCGGCTGCGCCGGAGCCGGATCGAGCATCGTCCGCGCGCCTTCCTGACGCGCCGCCCGCAGCAGCGCCTGCACGGTGTCCAGCGGCGATTCCAGTTGCAGTAGAAGCCACGCGCTGTCGCGCAGCCGGCCGCGCAGATCTTCAGCGTGCGCGGGGAGAAAGCGATGATTGGCCCCTGGGATCACGACGATCGTGTTCTGCCCATCAGCGCCGACGTTGATCATGGCCGCGCCCGTGGACACGCCGCCGACGCGCTCTACGGCCTCGACATCCACCCCGGCCGCCGCCAGGCTGCGCGTAAGTCGCTCACCAAAGGGGTCATCGCCCACACGGCCCGCCATGGCCACGCGCACGGCGTCGCCTCCCACAGCACTGCCGGCCAGTTTGCCCGCGGCGCAGGCCTGGTTGGCGCCCTTGCCGCCGGGAATGAGATCGAATGTGCTGCCGGTGAGAGTCTGGCCGGGCGTGGGGAGTGTGGCCACGGTGGCCACGAAATCCATGTTCAGGCTGCCGGCGACGAGGATGGATGCGCGCACGGGGGAATTGCCTCCTGCCGCCCGCACCCCCGAACGCGGATGCTAGGCGTTGAAATCGATGCCGAGCTTTTTCAGCTCTTCCGCGTAGTATCGCTTGTGCAGCAGGCTGTACTCTTCGGTGCCTTCGGTGATCTCGCGTTTCATGGACTGCACCTTGGCCCGCGCAGTACGGTCCGCCTTCTCCTCAACGGTGAGAATCTCGGTGAACGTGCGCAAAATTTCCAGCCGCACGTCGTTGTGATCCCTGCGCAGCCGGAAGTCACGCGACTTGCGCATCGACGAGACGATCTTGTGCGAGATGTCGGTCACTTTGTCGCGCGACAGCTTCATCGCGTCTCCCGTGTCGCGCCCGCTGGCGCGCACCACCTTGCGCTCCTGCAGCATCTTGTTCTTGATGCGCCGGAACATCTCCTGGTAGCTGACGCCCTCGCGCCGCATGTACTCGCTGTACTGGCTGAGGATCTCGCGAACCTCGTCGTTGAGACGATCCTCGGTTTCCATTTCCTCGATCACAATGCTCTGGATCAAGTCAGAGGCCACCTTCGGATCGGTGACTTCAAAGACCGATGGTGACAGCCGCTGTACAAGCTGGCGCACCAGATATTCGATAAACTCCCTGGGAAGAAGCATCCGTTTGGAGACTGGACTCCTATTTTAGCGTTCGTGTCAGTGTACTGGCGCGCGGCGCGGAGTGTCAAATGCGCGCCGCGCGCCAAACCTCTAAATCCCCGACACCTGGACAGCCACCGAGCGGCTGCGCGGACCGTCAAACTCGGCCAAAATGATGCTCTGCCAGGTGCCCAGCAGCACGGTGGCGTTGCGCACCTGCAGGCTCAGCGTCTGGCCCATCATCATGCCCCGCAGGTGCGAGTCGGCGTTGTTGCGCTCACAGTCGGAGAACTTCGGGTCGTTGTGCTTGTAGTACTGGCTGCCGTCGATGGTGTTCTCAAAGAAGAGCTTCACGTCGTCCAACAACGCTTCCTGCCATTCGTTGAGGAAGATGGCCGTTGTCGTGTGCAGCGACTGCAGGTGAACGATGCCGTTGGTGACGCCGCTGCGGCGCACAATCTCATTCACCCTGTCGGTGATGTTGAGCAGTTGCGTGCGGTCATTGGTGATCCAATCGACAATCCGGCTCACGATGCGGTACGAGCCCGGCTGCCCTGCCTCGGCCGCCGTTTCGGGTTCGGGCCGCTCCGGGGCCGGATGCAAACGCGGTGCACTCATGAGAATCCTCCTCGTTCGATATGGATGTTGCCACAGGGGCCGCGGGTTCAATGTCGCGGCCCACCCCTCGATGTAGACCAACATTCCGGATTGTAACAGTAAGGCACCCATACGCCTACGCCTCCTTGCCGTGCCACCCGCCAACCGGATAGGGCCGCGCCCGGCAATCCCAGCCATCCGACGCACGGGAGTTCATTCACCGCGCGGGCGTGACCGCTCACGGCTCGAATTGGCCCGCTCACCCCGCCGCTAGTGGAGCTTGCCAGGCCCAGGGGCGAGAATGAAATCGGACATACATATGCGGCTACTCGTTTCCCTCGTTCTCCTCCTCGTTACCGCCGCAGGCGCATGGGCCCAAGGCCCCGCCGCGGGCTCACTGGAAGGCACGGTCACTCTCGGCGGCGACGACCGCCCACTGCACCATGCGATGGTGCTGATTCCCAAGCTCCGCCGATCGGTGGAGACCGAGGACAACGGCAAGTTCTCCTTCCAAGGGCTGCCCCCTGGCGAGTATGACGTGGTGGCCCACATGCACAACATGGGCGACGAGCGCCGCCGCGTCACGATTAGAGGCGGGGAGAGTGTGACGCTGGCAATTGCACTGCGCCTGGAGACGATCCGCACCGAAATGACCGTCACCGCCACCGGCCAGGAGGAAACCTCGCTAGAGGCCGTGCAATCGGTGGCCTCGGTGGGCTCGATTGAGATGGCCGGCAGGGCCGCCGCGAGTTCACTCGGCGAGTTGCTCGACGACCAGATGGGCGTGGCCAAGCGCAGCTTCGGCCCCGGCAACAGCCGCCCCGTCGTGCGCGGCTTCGACGGCGACCGCGTGCTCGTGTTGCAGGACGGCGTACGCACCGGGACGCTTTCGTCGCAATCGGGCGATCACGGCGAGCCGGTCGACTCCTCCTCCATTGAGCGCGTCGAGGTGGTGCGCGGCCCCGGCACGCTGCTCTATGGCTCCAACGCCATCGGCGGCGTCGTCAACATCATCGACGACCACGCCCGCATCGACGGCCACGAGCACGACGGCGTGCGCGGCCACGTCGCGGCCAGCGGCGGCAGCAACAACGCCCAGGGCGGCGGCAGCGGCGGCTTCGAGTTCGGCAAAAAGGGCTGGCTGGTGTGGGGCGGCGGCGGCGGCACACGCTCCGGCGATTACTCCGCCCCCACCGGCAAAATCGACAACTCGCGCAGCGACATGCAGCATGCCAATTTCGGCATCGGCAAGCGCACCGAGGCCATGGCCTTCTCCTTCCAGTACGGCCTCCAGGACGGCGGCTACGGCATCCCCTTCGCCAGCCTCTTCCACGGCCACGCCCACGAGGGTGAAGCGGAAGAGGACCACGCCGGGGATGAGGGCGAAACCGTCAGCATCGCCTTCCGCCGCCACTCGGCCCGCCTCAATGCCAGCCTGCTCCAACTCGGCTCGCTCGCCGAGCGTTTCGATCTCAAGCTCAGCTACACCGACTGGAATCACCGTGAGTTGGAAGGCGCCGCCATCGGCACCCAGTTCTACAATAAACAGTTCATCTACCGCGGCGAGTTAAAACAAAAACGCCGCGGTGTGTGGGATGGCTCGCTCGGCTTCTGGGGCATGACGCGCGACTTCAAGGCCACCGGCGCCGAAGCGCTCGCCCCGCCCATCGACCAGCAGGCGTTTGCCGTCTTCGGCCTGCAACAGTTGAACTTCGAGCGCGTCCGCTTCCAGTTCGGCGGCCGCATGGAGACCAACCGCTACACTCCCAACGGGCCTCTCGCCGCGCATGCCCACGAAGGCGAAAGCGAAGCCGAGCACGACGAACACGAAGGCGAGAACGCCCCCCAGCGCCGCTTCACCGGCCTGAGCCTAGGCGCCGGCGCCAACTTCCGGCTCTGGAGCGGCGGCGCCTTCGTGGCCAACTACGCCCACTCCTACCGCGCGCCGTCACTGGAAGAGTTGTACAATTTCGGCCCGCATGTGGGCAACGTCACCTTCGAGGTGGGCAACCCCACGCTGCGCCGCGAACGCTCCGACGGCATCGACTTCTCGCTCCGCCACCAGGCCGGCCGCGTGCGCGCCGAGTACAACTTCTTCTACTACCGCATGAACAGCATGATCTACCTGGCCCCCACCGGCGAGATCGAAGACGGCCTGCCCGAAGCTGACTACCTGCAGGCCAACGGCCGCTACTACGGCCACGAAGCCAAGCTGCAAGTGGCCGTGCACAACAACCTCTCGCTCATCACCAGCATCGACCAGGTAACCGCCAACGTCACCTCGGCCAACACCCCACTGCCGCGCATCCCGCCCTTCCGCGCCCGCTTCGGCATCGACTACCGCTACAAGGGCTTCAACCTGCGCCCTGAACTGGCCACCGCCTGGCGGCAGGACCAGGTGTCACCCAACGAGCTGCCCACCGCCGGCTATGCCGTGCCCAACCTCAACGCCACCTACACGCGCGCCAGCGCCCACATGCTGCACGTCTTCGGCGTGAACGTCTTCAACTGGAGCGACCGCCTCTACCGCAACCACCTCTCGTTCATCAAGGAATTCGCCCCGGAAATCGGCCGCGGCGTGCGTTTCAGCTACACGATGCACTGGTACTAAATTGAATCGCGCACGGCTTCTTTTGCCATCGCGCACAACGGAGCCGCTTTGCGGCCCTGTGCGCTCGACGCCTCGCCAGTGGAATGATCCCACGCGCCAAGCATAGCCGCTGCGACCTTCTATGCCACGGAGGATGGCGCGAGCTGGTAGGCTACACCGCCGCAGGCTCGCGCCGGGCATAGTGCGCTTCCACGTAGTCCTCGAGCATCCGCGAAAACTCTTCCGCGATGTGGTCGCCGCGCAGCGTGCGCGCCAACCGTCCGTCCACATACACGGGCGCCACCGGCTCTTCGAACGTGCCCGGCAGCGAGATGCCGATGTTGGCATGCTTGGACTCGCCCGGCCCGTTCACGATGCACCCCATCACCGCCACCTTCATCTCTTCCACGCCCGGATGCGACTCCTTCCACACCGGCATCTGCTTCTGCAAATAGGTCTGGATGCGGTCGGCCAGTTCCTGGAAGAAGGTGCTCGTCGTGCGCCCGCAGCCGGGGCAAGCCGTCACCTGAGGCGTGAAACTGCGGAAGCCCATCGACTGCAGAATCTGCTGCGACACGATCACCTCTTCGGTGCGGTCGCCGTTGGGCAGCGGCGTGAGCGAGGCGCGGATCGTGTCGCCGATGCCTTCCTGCAGCAGCACGGAAAGCGCGGCGGTGGTCGCCACGATGCCCTTTGAGCCCAACCCGGCCTCGGTCAACCCCAGGTGCAGCGGGTAATCACACCGCGCCGCCATCTTGCGGTAGACGCGGATCAGGTCCTGCACGCCACTCACCTTGGCGCTGAGGATGATCTGGTCGTGCCGCAGGCCGTAGCGCTCGGCGGCCTCGGCCGAGAGAATCGCGCTCTCCACGATGGCGTTGATCATCACCTCGGCAGCATCCAGCGGCGCGGCCGAGCGAGCGTTCTCATCCATCATCCGCGTCAACAGCGACTGATCCAGCGAACCCCAGTTCACGCCGATGCGCACGGGCTTGCCATACTCCACCGCCGCCTCGATCATCGTGCGGAAGTTGTCGTCGTGTTTCTTGCCGATGTTCACGTTGCCGGGGTTGATGCGGTACTTGGCCAGCGTCCGCGCGCAGGCCGGGTACTGCTTGAGCAGCAGGTGGCCATTATAGTGAAAATCGCCCACCAGCGGCACGCTCACGCCATACAGCTTGAGCGTCTCGGCGATCTTCGGCACCGCAGCGGCGGCCTCCTCGGTGTTCACCGTTACGCGCACTAATTCGCTCCCCGCCTGCGCGAGGTCGCGCACCTGGTTGGCCGTTCCGGTGACGTCCGCCGTATCGGTATTCGTCATCGACTGGACGACAATAGGCGCACCGCCGCCGACGATTACCCCGCCAACGGTTACGGCGACACTGTTCCTGCGGTGCATGGCTGTCTGTATTTCTCCTGGAATCCACCAGTTTATCAAGGCCGGCGCGAGCCGACCAGGCGTTCACCTGACCGGTGTTCCCCTGACAACCACCACTCGCGGATGGGGACTGTCAAAAGTTTTGATTGGCCCCGCCGCCCCGAAGCGGGTAACCTGGAGATGGAAGAGGCAGTCTCTTTCAATAGCCGCGAAGCATGGTCCCCGCCGACTGGAACGGAACACAGCCTGGGAGTTCACGTTTTCCTCAGCCTGAGTTCATGTTACCGACACCGGAATCTGAGTAACTGAAGAGGAGAGCCATGCCTACGTCCCCCAAACGCGCGCTGTTGATCGGCCTTGACCCAAAGTTAGCCGACGAA
>JAFLBB010000132.1 GCA_017304135.1 Acidobacteriota bacterium
CTCCTTCAATGACGCCTCCGCTTGCGCTCGGGCCGCCTCGGCTTGCGCCCGCGCCGCATCAGCCTCGCCCCGTGCGATGGCGATCTCGGCGCGTTCCCGCTCGGCGCGCTGCCGTTCGCGCTCTTCGCGCTCCGCACGCAGGCGCGAGGTCTCAGCGCGCTCCTCGGCGATCTTGCGTTCGGCCTCGGCCAGTTCACGCCGGCGCGCCTCCTGTTCAGTGGCGGTTTGCGCGGCGGACAAGCGGTCAGCCGCTTCCTTTCGCTGGGCTTCGAGATACTCCTCTTCCTGCCGCTTCACGGCGATCAGCCGCGCATCCTCAGCCAGTTGCGTCACGTTGCGCGCCAGCGACTGGATCTTCTTCGTGTCGCCCTTCGACTTCAGGAACGACTCGGCGTTAGAGAGATCCGTCGACGCTTTGCGCATCGTGTCGGCGGCATACTTCTCGGCGTCTACGGACTTGGCCACCGCCATCGCCTGCCGCGCTTCGAGAAGGTCGAGCGGAATCGAGCGCTTGCCCTCAACTGACCACTTCACGCGCTGTTCGGCGGGCAGCCGGGAAACGTACATGCCGCGCGGCATCAGTTCGTACTTGGCCTCGATCGGCGTGATTGTGCCCGTCGTGCCCTGCGTGACGACGCCTTCCATCACCACGGCATCACTCGGTTGCGTCACGGCGTAGTAAGGCTCAGCCGTGATGATGAGTCCGAACGATTGCAGCTCAGTGGCCGCTTTCAACTTCGCGCCGTCGCCGTCGAGCATCAGCTCGCCGAGGTTCTGCGGGCGGCCCTCGGGCGTGATGGCCCAGGCCACGTAGGTGAGAAACTCATCGCCGATGTCGCCGGCCGGCTGCATGCGGTCGATCCGAATGTCGACCTGCGTCGCGCCTGTACGGCTATCCACGCGCGCTTCGCCTTTCGCGCGCGGAGCAAGACTGGTTCCCAGCAGGCCCACTTCGGTCGAGCCTCTGCGGTGGTGATAGTTGATGGCCTTGATGCTGCGCGCCACCACATCGACGCGGAAGAAGGGCATCTCGGAGGGTTGCTGTTGTGCGTTGGCTGGCTGCGCCAGGGTTGGGTTGGGAGTCTGTGCCCAGGCGGTCACGCTGAGCGAACCGGCCAAGAACAGGCAAAACAGTCTGGTTGGTTGCATTGGTTCCTTCGCTCCTTGCAGTGGTGCTGCATGACACATGGGTGCAATCACCGTGCCATACCGTAAGTTACGGATTTCACGGAAGCGAAGTTCAGCGAACTGGAAAATTCTTCCTACCCGCGCGCCTCGCGCAGGCGAGGATTTACAGCTTGTTCAGGCCCTCGGTGAGCTCCACGCGCACGCCGAAGGGGTCAGTGAGAAACGCAATGCCGAGGCCGATTGCGGGCACGTAGCGGTAGGGCGTATCGAACTTCACGCCTTCGGCTTCGAGCTTCTTGCAGAAGGCCTCCAGCCCCTTCACCTCGAACCCGATGTGGTCCATGGCGCGGCCCTTGGTGGGCAGCGTCGGCGTGGGGTTCGGCGAGAACGAGAGGTTCACACCCGGCACATCGGCGGCTTCGAAGCGCCCGCGCTTGCCGGGGATGGCGCTGAACAGCTTCACATACCAGGCGCGCGTGGCCTCCACGTCGTGCGTGAAGAAGTGGATGTGATGATGAGCCACGGGCACGTCGAGATCGGGCTTGCCGGTGAACTCAATCTTCACGCCGTCGGGGAACATGACGAACATCTGCGATGTGTCGGGCATCTCGCGCACCACGGTGCCGCCCGCCGCGGTGAGCTTGGCCTTCATGCCGGCAAGATCCTTCACGATGAAGCCGAGGTGATTCACCGCCGAATCATCGGTGCCGCCGCCCGGCGTGCTCTTGGTGAGCACAACGATGACGCCCGGCAGCCGCAGCGCTTCCAATCGACCCGCTTGCACAACCTGCGCACCCATCGCTTCGACAAACATCTTCTTGGTCGCCTCGACGTTGGAGACCATCAGATGCAAATGCCCCATGGAAACGCCTTGCGTATTGGGCGCGGGCAATTGGGCGAACAGCGGCGCGAACGCCAACAACGGCAGAATCCTGAGTGCCAATCGCGCGAGTCGGATCACTACGCTATTCATATCTCTCCCTATTGGAACTGCAATTCTACAATGTCGTCCCGGTTGGAGGCGAATCGGGGAATTGGCGCGCTGGAGGAGGCGAGGAGAGTCAGCGAAGAGGGCGCAAGTGCACCTGAAATGAAAACCGACCCCTTGGGCGCTTGCTCACCGCGGAAGGTGAATCGGAACTTCAAGAACACCGCTCTAGCTGATCTGGTTTGGTCCTCGATCCATTCGAACGTCGCAAATCCGTACCCGCCGATCAGTTCGATCCTGCGCCAAGAGGAGCCTTGAGGCTCTGGCGATACGAGTCCGGCGCCATTGACATCTGTACGCACCCAGCCGACCGGTGTGGCTGTCACTTCGCCTTCAAGCTGACAGGTCACTTCGACCCCCGCTGGGGCGCCAGAAACCCGAAATAAGAGTCGCGTGCCATGGTCAGCAGGCGCTATGAAATCAGCAGGACTCTCTTCTTCGCGGTTCCTAATAGCGTGCTGAAATCGCTCTTTCAATGCAACCTGGAATTCGGCGGCGTACTCCGCGGGAGCGCCCTCCTCCAATCCAACTGGGTCAGTCGAACGCTTCCAATGGGCTGCAGCAATTTGCGGTTGAGTGCCGCCTAGCGCCACGAAATCAAGCGATCGCCTGCAATACGCAAGGTCCGTCACAGCGAGCATCACTGGATCGGAAGGCAGGCTGGGGTCTGCCGTAGCGTAAGCCGCGCACTGCACTGTTGAGTTCTCGTCACTCAGCATCGCCGCACAGACCCGGAGATTACGGACTTGAACTTCCACATGGTGAGATTTGGCATCCATGGCCAGCACCCCAATGGCCTCCCGCAATAGTAGGGTGTTGTTTCCCTTAAGCTCTCCTTTATGCTCGCGCCCCTGCAATAGAATTGAGAACCGCAATGTTGGGTCTGCAGGAAGTCGGTTCGTGATCCACACATTGGTGACAATCGCCAGATCCCGACACCCCAGGCCTTGCGCGCGAGCTATATCGTTAATAGGCAACTGAATCGTAAACTCACGCAGGAGTTCCGTCACGCCCTCCATTCTCACTACGTCCAGATCTCTAGACTGAGATTCCTGCTTGAGGTCACGAATAGAGGAGAACTCCTGATCCGCTAGTTCGAGCACGGCAGCCAAGCGACTCATTCGGCGACGGACTTCCACCGGCACCCCACCCTGACTCTTATATCCAAGGCCATGCTCAATCTGAGCCCAGGCATGTTGGACGATAGAACGCACTTGGATCTCCGCCTTCATCCCCTCAAACCTGGAATACTCCGGCAGCGTTGCGCGCGCTTCGGTCAGCGACACGATCAGGTGAATCGATTGATAGCCGAATTGCTCGACACCCAGATCATTGGATTTATCTCTGCTGTTGACAGGGTCGACCTTGAACTCCGCCATCAGGGCCTTGGCTATCCGGCCCGAGTCTTCCCGATAGGGGACGATTACTCGAACTCCTGCTATGTCGGTGATATCGACAAGACGGGTGTACTTTGCGCCCTTGAAGCGGATTTTGGCCTCGAGACTGACTCGTGCCTTCACCCTGCCGGAAACAAGACTAGTGACTGCCTTGGACTGGCAGACTTCTTTAACGATGAGTTCAACAACCTTTAGGAATTCGGAGTAAAGCGGGGATTTCTCGTCATACTCGGCCAGAATTCGCGCCAACTCCTCGTCTTTCATGCCCATGCAGGCTATCACAGGCGCCGCGTCAGTTCGGGATCTTCGATGGGCGCTTCGTTTTCGCACGGCGGGCGGATGTTCCAGGCGGTGACGTAGAGCGCGAGCAGCGCCAGCGCCACCAGCAGACGGGCGAAGCGCGCTCCGCCCGCGCCGCCGGCCTCCTGCGCAACGCCATCGATCGCGGCGATTTCGGCCAGGGCCGCCTCTTCCTGTTGCCGGAAGCGGTCAGCGAGCAGCATCCACATGGCGAGCAGCACCGTTGAGATGCCGCTCAGAATGATGAAGTCCATTGCCGCCGGGCAGGTGATGCGCGTCAACCCCGCCAGCGCCGCAAACGCCGCCGGCACCAGCACAAGCCCCGACACCCAGGCCCGCTGGCCACACTCCCTGCGCCGCGCGTGCATCGCCTGGTAGCGGGCTACACGCAATTCCGCGGCGTGCGCCGGGGGAGCGGGCGCCGCCGTCTGTTCCGCGGGCGAAGGGTCGTCCATAGTTAGTCGTTCGATTCGGTGGTCTTGCCCACTTTCAACACCGCCAGGAAGGCCTCCTGCGGGATTTCCACCCTGCCCACGCGCTTCATGCGGCGCTTGCCTTCCTTCTGTTTCTCGAGCAGTTTGCGCTTACGCGAAATGTCGCCGCCGTAACACTTGGCAAGCACGTTCTTGCGGATGGCCGGAATCGTTTCGCGCGAGACGATCTTGCTGCCGATGGCCGCCTGCAGCGCCACTTCGAACATCTGCCGCGGAATGAGCTTGCGCAGCCGTTCGATGAGTTCCTTGCCGCGGTCGTAGGCGAACTCGCGGTGCACGATCAGGCTGAGGGCATCCACCGGCTCGGCGGCCACCAGCACGTCGAGCTTCACCATCGGCGACACGCGGTAGCCGCTCAAGTGATAGTCCAGCGAAGCGTAGCCGCGCGAGGCCGATTTCAGCCGGTCATAGAAATCGAGCACGATTTCGTTCAGCGGCACCTCGTAGGTAAGCAGCACGCGCCCCGTGCCGATGTACTCAAACTTCTTCTGCGTGCCGCGCTTTTCCTCGAGCAGCTTCAAGATCTCGCCGAGGTACTCCTCGCGCGTGATCACGGTGGCGTCGATGATCGGCTCTTCCACCTGTTCGATCTCGGCCGCCGGCGGCCAGCGCGTCGGGTTGTCCACCTCCACCACTTCGCCGCCGCGCAGCGTCACCATGTAGCGCACGCCGGGGGCTGTCGTGATGAGGTTGATCTCAAACTCGCGTTCGAGGCGCTCCTGGACGATTTCCAGGTGCAACAGTCCGAGAAAGCCGCAACGGAAGCCGAAGCCGAGCGCGGCCGAGTTCTCCGGCTCGAAGTTGAACGCCGAGTCGTTCAGGCGGAGCTTCTCCAGCGCATCGCGCAGCAGACCGTGTTCGCTGGATTCCACCGGATAGAGCCCGGCGAAGACCATCGGCTTGATCGGCTGAAAACCGGGCAGCGGTTCAGTCGCCGGGTTCTTGTCGTCGGTCACCGTATCGCCGATTTGAGCGTCGGAGATCGTCTTCATGTTGGCGAAGAGATAGCCGACCTCGCCCGCCGTCAGTTCCGTTGTGGGAATCGCCTTCGGCGACTGGTAGCCGACACCTTCCACCTCATGCACGCTTCCGTTGGACCACAGGCGGATCTTCTGGCCCAGGCGGATCCGCCCCTCCACCACGCGCAGCAGCGTGATCACGCCGCGGTAGGGGTCGAACCAGGAATCGAAGATCAGCGCGCGCAGCGGCGCGTCGGGATCGCCCTTCGGAGGCGGCACCTTGTGCACGACGGCTTCGAGAATATCCTCGACACCGATGCCCTGCTTGGCGCTGGCCAGCACGGCTTCGCTCGCGTCAAGGCCGACCACCTGCTCAATCTCTTCGCGGATCTTGTCCGGATCGGCCGACGGCAGGTCGATCTTGTTGATCACCGGAATGATTTCCAGGTTGTGGTGCAGCGCCAGGTAAGTATTGGCCAGCGTCTGCGCCTCCACGCCCTGCGTGGCGTCCACCACCAGCAGCGCGCCTTCGCAGGCCTGCAGGCTGCGCGACACCTCGTAGGTGAAATCGACGTGGCCAGGCGTATCGATCAGATTGAGCTGATACGTGTCGCCGTCCTTGGCCGTGTAGTTCAGGCGCACGGCATGGGCTTTGATCGTGATGCCGCGCTCGCGCTCGAGGTCCATTGAGTCGAGCACTTGCGCCATCATCTCGCGCTGCGACAGCGCGCCTGTGACCTCCAGCAGCCGGTCGGCCAGCGTGCTCTTGCCGTGATCGATGTGCGCAATGATAGAGAAATTGCGGATGTGCGATGGATCCATGCGATAGAATGAAGCGTTAGATACGGGGTTTCTCCCCATTATCCCATAGGCCGCCTAGCGGACCCGACGGGCGGAGAGAATCCGGGAAAATTGCTATGCCGCATCGCACGATCGAAGGCCAATTGAACGCCGGCGGGCTGAAGTTCGCCATTCTCGTGAGCCGCTTCAACAGTTTCATCACCGAGCGCCTGCAGGGCGGAGCGCTGGACGCGCTGGCGCGTTCGGGCGCCGCTGAGGGCGACATCGAGATTGTTCGCGTACCCGGCTCCTGGGAGATGCCCGCCGTGGCCGCGGAATTGATCCGCCAGAAGCGCCACGACGCCCTCATCTGCCTGGGCTGCGTCATCCGAGGCGAGACGCCGCACTTTGACTACGTCGCCGGCGAGGCGGCCAAGGGCCTCGGCCAGTTGAGCCTCCAGCACGGCGTGCCGGTCGCTTTCGGCGTTCTCACCACGAACACGCTGGAACAAGCCATCGACCGCGCCGGCGCCAAGAGCGGCAACAAAGGGTTCGACGCGGCGATGACGGCCATCGAGATGGCCAACCTGATGCGCCAGCTTCGTTCGCGGCCCTAATCATGCCCGCACGCCAGAAATCGCGCCAGCGCGCCCTGCAGATCCTCTACCTTCTCGACATGCGCCCGGAAGGCGAAGTCAGTGTGTCCCAGGCCATCCGCACCTTCTTTCAGTCGCTCGGCGTCGAAGAGGGGGAACCGCAGATGGACGACGACCCGTTCGCCGAACAACTGGCCCGCGGCGCCTCGGAGCATCGCACCGAGATCGACGTCATCATCAGCGCCCACTCCGAACACTGGCGCATGGAGCGCATGGCCGTGGTGGACCGGAACATCCTGCGCGTGGCTACCTACGAGATGATGCACCTGGCTACACCGCCGCCGGTGGTCATCGACCAGGCCCTCGAGCTGGCCGGCAAGTTCTCCTCGCCCGAGTCGTTGAGCTTTTTGAACGGCGTGCTCGACGCCATCCACCACGACCTGGTCAGCGCCGCCGTGAAGCCCGCTCCCGCCGCACCCCTGGAACCCCCGCCAGCAGAATCCTGACATCCATCACATTCGTCCGCGTCGGCCCCGGCTTGAGCAACAGGCCGAGCTTGTCGAAGAAGTGATAGGAGTCGTTGCGCGCCAGGAATTCGCGCGCGTCCATACCCTCTGCCCCAGCGGCCGCCAGTGTGCCGCCATCGGCGATCGCTCCGGCGGCGTCGGTGGGACCATCGGTGCCATCCGTGCCGCCGCTCAACGCGCAGACGTCGGGTATGCCGACGAGGTCGATCGCGCAGGCCAGGGCGAACTCCTGATTGCGCCCGCCCAGGCCATCGCCGCGAATCGTCACCGTCGTTTCGCCGCCGCTGATCAGGCAGGCCGGCTCGGCGAGCGGCCGTCGCGCGGCGCGGATCTCTTTCAGCATTGCCGCGTGCATGCCGGCCACATCGCGCGTTTCGCCTTCGATGCGCGTGGAGAGCACCAGCGTGCGATAGCCCAGCGCGCGGGCCTCGGCGGCGGCGGCGTCCACGGCCAGCGCGTTCGATCCGACAATCAGGTTGCGCACGCGGGCAAAGGCCGCATCGCCCGCTTTGGGGGTCTCAGCCACCGCGCCCGCCGCGCCCTGCCGCAGCCGCCGCAACACGGCAGCCGGCACCTTCCCGTCGATTCCATAGCCTTCCAGCAACCGCACGCAGGAGGCAAATGTGGTCGGGTCGGGAGCGGTCGGCCCTGAGCCGATCGATTCCAGCGAATCGCCGATCACGTCGCTCAGCATGAGCGCGATGACCGTGGCCGGGGCGGCGGCGCGCGCCAGTTGGCCGCCCTTGAAGGTCGAGATGTGCTTGCGGATGGCGTTGATCTCGTGAATATTGGCCCCGCAGGCCAGCAACAGTTTCGTGGTTTCCTGTTTTTCGCCCAGCGTAATGGGCGGCGCGGGGGAAGGCGTGAGCGCCGAGGCGCCGCCGGAGATGAGGGCGATCACGAGATCGCGCGGGCCGGCGCGTTCGGCCAACTCCACGATGCGCCGCGCGCCTTCCACGCCCGCTTCGTCCGGCACCGGGTGGCCGCACTCATGAACATGGATGCGCTTCAACGGCGCGCCGTGGCCATACTTGGTGTTGATCCACCCGGCGCTGATGCGCTTGCCGAGCGCCCGTTCCACGGCCTGCGCCATGGCCGCGCTGGCCTTCCCCGCCCCGATCACGACAAGGCGATCGAACGAAGCGAGCGCGTAGCGCTTGCCCCCGGCGATGAGCGTCTCGCCCTCGCGGCGGAAGAAGCGGCCCACGGCTTGAATCGGATCGGCGGCCTTCAGCGCGGCGGTGAAGATGCGGCGCGCGTGTTGGTGTTGGGTTCGGTTGGTCAGCCCCATAGGGGCAATTCCATCACACGGCGCACCACGGCGTCATTGTCGTTGGAATCGATCACGATGTGGAAGTCGGCCATGGCGTAGGCGTCGCGGCGTTGCTCGTACAGCGCGGTGAAGCGTTCGGGGTCCTGCGCCAGCGGGCGGTGCGTCTCACCGGCGATGCGCTGGCGGATCAGATCCATGCCGGCGTCGAGCCAGATGGAGATGCCGGCGTCCTCAAGCAGGGCGCGGTTATCGGCCTGCGCGAAGGCCCCCCCGCCGAGCGCCAGCACGAGCGGCACACCGGAAGTGACCTGGTGCACGCGGGCTTTCAACGCTTCGTGTTCGATGCGGCGGAACTCGGCTTCGCCCTTGCTGGCGAACAATTCGGAGATGCTGCAGCCGGCGGCTGCTTCGATGTCGTCATCGAGGTCGAAGAACGGCCAGCCCATCTCGTCGGCCAGCAGCCGGCCCACGGTCGTCTTTCCACTCCCCATAAAGCCCGTCAGGTAGATCCCCGGCGAGCGAGCAAGTTTGGTTCCCATCCGTGTCTTCCAGCTTATGACGCCGGGCTTACTCCCCGTGGCGGTGCCTCTCGTTGAGATGCGCGAGAATCGCGTCGATCGGCCAGGAAAAGACATTGCGCCAGGCGGCCAGCCACCCCAACCGAGGCACGATGACACGCTTGCGGTTGCGCTCCAGGCCGCGCGCCAGGGCCAGGGCCACGGCGTCCACATCGGTGGCAAAACGCTTCATGCGCCACAACCGGTCCGGCGGCCGGCCGCTCAGCGCGTTGTCCTGAAATCCCGACTTCACATAGCCAGGGCACATCAGCATGACGCCGATGCGCTCGTGTTTGAGTTCAATGCGCAGCGCTTCGTTGAAGCCCATGAGGGCCCATTTCGAAGCTGAGTACAGGGTGAACCACGGCAGCGGCAGCATGCCGGCGATGGAGCCCATGTTCACGATGACCCCGCGCGGATCGCCTTCGTTCTGGCGCAAATGGGGCAGCGCCAGTTGGACCATGCGCAGCGCGCCGAACAGGTTCAGCTCGAACAGTTGCCGCACGGCGTCGATGTCCACCTCGGGCGTCGGCCGGTAGAGGCCCACGCCGGCGTTGTTGATGAGCACGTCGAGGCGGCCAAAGCGGGCCACGGTTTCCTCGACGGCGCGGCGGCGGTCGTCTTCATTGGTCACGTCGCCTTGCACGCGCAGAACATCGGGGCCGCACACCTTGGCCAGCGCCTCGCCGTTGCGGGCCATGAGGGTCAAGCGCGCGCCGCGGCGCTCCAACTCGCGCGCGCAGGCCGCGCCAATGCCTCCGCTGGCTCCGGTGATCAGAATGACTTTGTCGCGAATCTGCATGGAATATCTGAGCGCGGCGCCGGAACAAGCTGGCCTCGCGCAGTGGGGGAAAGCGATAATCGTAGCATGCACGAAGAGTTGCTGCCGCTATTCCCCCTGTCGCTCGTGCTGTTACCGCAGAACATCGTTCCGCTGCACATCTTCGAAGAGCGCTACCGGGAGATGATCGGCGAAGCGCTGGAAAACCAGACCGAGTTCGGCATTGTTCTGGCGGCCAACGACGGCATCCTCAACGTCGGCTGCACGGCCACGGTGGAGCGCGTGCTCCGCCGCTATGACGATGGGCGGCTGGACATCATCGGCCTCGGACGCCGGCGCTTCCGCATCGAGGAGCTTGACCAGGAGCGGGCGTTTCTGCGCGCCAAGGTGGAGTTTTTCGAGGATGTGGAGGAGTTCGCCTCCGAGGAGTTGCAGACCAAGGCGCGCGAGGTGCACGATCGCTTCGAAGCCTCGGCCGACCTGCCCACCCAGGGCGGAGCGCTCAGCTACATGCTCTCGCAGAGCGTGCGCGACGTGGAGGTCCGGCAACAATTGCTGATGTCGCGCTCGGAGAGCGAACGGCTACGCCTGCTCATCGACTTTCTCCCCAAGCAGCGCGAGCGTGAAACCTACGTCGTCCACATGAAGGAAGTGGCCCCGCGCAACGGCCACGGCAAGCATGGACCGAAGGAAGCCGAGGCCGGCGAAGCGTGACCGGGCTGCCTCTGTTTGTCGACGCCGACGACACGCTGTGGGAGAACAACGTCTTCTTCGAACGCGCCTTTGACCGCTTTGCCGGCTACCTGGCTCACTCCACACTCAGCTCCGCCGGGGTGCGGGCGGAGTTGGACGAAATCGAACACGTCAACAACCGCCTCCACGGCTACGGCTCAAAGAACTTCGCCCGCAATTTGAAGCAGTGTTTTGAGAAGCTCTGCGCGCGTCCCGTGAGCGACGGTGACTTCGCCTTCATCGACGAGATCGAACACGACCTGCTGCACCACCCGATGGAACTCATCGAGGGCGTCGAGGAGACGCTGGCTTATTTGAACGAGCGCCACCACCTGACGCTCTGCACCAAGGGCGCGCCGGCCGAGCAGCGGGCCAAACTGGAGCGCAGCGGGCTCACCAGCTTTTTTCATCACGTCGAGATCGTGAAGGAGAAGGACGTCGCGCTCTATCAGCGCCTCGGCGCGGGCAAGCCGCAAGCGTGGATGGTGGGCAATTCGCCGAAGTCGGATATTAATCCTGCGCTCGCCGCGGGGCTGTCGGCGGTCTACATCCCACACGCCCATACGTGGCACCTGGAGCACGAGGATGTGCCCCACGGCCACGAAAAGCTGGTCGTGATCGACCGCTTCGAGCGCTTGCGGGAAGTGTTTTAGCGGCGCTCATAGAGCCCGGCGCGGTTCCACTTCTCGATGGTCTCGATGGCGAGGGTCGTCATGCGTTCAATGACGGCTTTGCGGTAGGCGTCGGCCTTGGCCTGGTCGAACTTCACATAACCCTGCCCCGGTTGATAGAGGATGATCGAGCTGGGAAAGGGAAAGGCCGCCCAGGAACCGTCTGCGGGGCGAGGTTGGGCGAGGGCATCGGAGTAGCGTTCCTGCCGTACCAGCTTTGGGTCGATGGCCTGGATCATGGCCGTCTCGTTCCAACCGGCGTGGCCGCCGTCTTCGCCGAAGGTCTTGAGGGTGATGTCCGAACAGACGGCCCACCAGTTGGTGACCAGGATGCGCACGCGGTGTTTGCGCGATGCCTGCTCGGCAAGGCTGTTCAGGATGGCGGTTTGCGGGCCGCCGTGGCCGTTCACGACGATGAGGTTGCGGAAGCCCTGGCGGGCCAGGCCGTCGAGAACATCGCCCACATAGGCGCGATAGGCGGCCTCGCTGATGGCAAACGTGCCGGCGTAGCCGTCGAGGCTCCCCGTGACGCCATAGGGGATCACCGGCGCGACCAGGGCGTTGAGCTTCGTGGCCATGCCGGCGGCGATGTCCACCGGGGCGGTGATGTCGGCGCCGTTGTTCACCACGCCGTGCGATTCCATCGTCCCCGTGGGCAGCAGGACGGTTTCCACGCGCGCCGGCACCAGTTCGCGGAACTCCATCCAGTTCAGCTCGTCCATGCGGCGCGAGGAAGGGGCGCTTTGGGCCTGCGCGAGGGCGGCCACAACGAGCAAGCCAGCGAGGGTTTTCATGGCAAGATTTTACAGTGGGGGTGGGCACGCCCGCGAAGTGGTGGCATATACTGAGGTCAACTTCGCGAGTGGACGGCCCATCTTCGCTAGGCATTCGCGCTGGGGAGGTTCCCATGAATCGATTCCGTTTATTTACCGTGGCCGGCCTGGCCGCGGCGATGATGTGGGCACAGGAACAACCTGCGCCGGCGCCGGAAGCAGGTCCGGGTGCGGGCGCGGGGGGCACGACTCCATCGCCGGGCGTCGGCGCGCCCGGAACCAGCACACCGGGCACGGGGTATCCGGGCCAGGGCCGCCAGCCGGGCACCTTTCCCGACCCCACCCAGCAACAACAGCAGCGGTTTCCCGAGATGCAGCGCGGCGTCTTCCTCTCCGGCAAAGTGGTGACCGACGACGGCACGCCTCCGCCCGAACCGGCGACGATCGAACGGATCTGCGGCGGCGGCAACGCGCGGCCGGAGGGCTACACCGATTCCAAGGGCCGCTTCAGCATTGAGCTCGGGCGCAATATGGGTGTGATGCAGGACGCCAGCGTGAGCACCGCCGACCCGATGAACCGCGGCAACGATCCGTTTGGCGGACGCGGCGGCAGCATGACCAATCCCGGCATGAGCGGCATCTCCGAGCGCGACCTGATGGGCTGCGAGATCCGCGCCAGCCTGCCCGGCTATGTGTCGTCAATCGTGAACCTCAGCGGGCGCCGCTTCATGGACAACCCCGATGTGGGCACGATCATCTTGAAGCGCATCGCCGGCGTCGAGGGGCTGACGTTTTCGATGACCTCGGCGATGGCGCCGAAGGACGCCAAGAAGGCCTACGAGAAGGGGCGCGAGCAGGTCCGCAAGAAGAAGGTGGCCGAGGCGCAGAAGGAGATGGAGAAGGCGACCACGCTCTACCCGAAATACGCCGTGGCCTGGTATGAGTTGGGGATGATCCACCAGCAGGCGGGGCGCAAGGAAGAGGCGCGCAAGGCCTATGAGGAGTCACTCAAGGCCGACGCCAAGTACATCAATCCCTATCTGCAAATGGCGCTGCTGTGGGCGGGCGAGAGTAATTGGAAGGAGGTTGACACGGCGACCGACCGTGTCATCCAGCTCAACCCGGTGAACTTCCCGCAGGCTTATTTCTTCAATGCGGTGGCCAATTTCAATCTGCAGAACTTTGACGAAGCCGAGAAGAGCGCGCAGGAGGCGGTAAAGCTCGACGAGCAGCACCGCTGGCCGAAATCGCAGCACATTCTGGCCGTGCTGCAGGCCAACAAGGGCCAGCACCAGCAGGCGTTGGAGAACATGCGCGGCTACCTGAAGTTCAACCCCAACGGCAGCGACCGTTCGGTGATTGAGAAGGACATCGCCAAGCTGGAAGAGATGCTGAAGGGCGGCACGGCGCAGGCGCAGCCGAACCCGTAACCGGGGCCACGCGCGGGCTGGCCACGCGTGGGGGGGGCGG
>JAFLBB010000133.1 GCA_017304135.1 Acidobacteriota bacterium
GGCGCTGCCTTGCGCGGCGGGCCGTCCTTACGCGGGGTGGCGGGGACGTTGCCGACCTTGCCGACCACCTCGCGCACGTAGTTTTCGATGCCGCGCAGGAAAGGATCGAGCTGCGCTTTGCCGCGATGGATGCGGGTGAGGTAGGCCTCCCATTGCCCGGTCATGGCCGGGCTCTTCACTTCGGGGTGGACGATTTCGATGAGGCGGATGCCTTTGCCGGTGGCCTCGAGGCTTTTGCCGGAGCGCACCATGTAGCCTCGCGTAAGGAGCACCTCGATGATGGAGGCTCGGGTGGCGGGCGTGCCGAGGCCGGTCTCCTTCATGGCGTCGGAGAGCTCTTTTTCATCGAGCGTCTTGCCGGCGGTCTCCATGGCGGTGAGCAGCGTGGCCTCGGTGTAGCGCTTGGGCGGGCGGGTGCGTTTGCGCTGCGGGGCGGCGTCGAGGACGTCCTGCGGATCGCCTTGAGCGAGGCCGGGCGGGAGGACTGTTTCCTCGGCCGCGTCGCCGTCCGCTCCGGCGCGGCCTTTCTTTTTGGGCAGGGCGAGGTCGAGCGCTTTCCAGCCGAGTTGCTGGACGACGGAGCCGGAGGAGTGGTAGCGGTCAATGGTGGGGCTGTTCGTGATGGCCGTGATGATGGTGGTGACCGAAGTGATGTGGTCGTCGTGCCAGGCTGAGAGCAGGCGGCGGCAGACGAGGTCGTAGATGCGCTGTTCGTCGGGCGGCAGGTGGCCGGCGCGGGTGGCGGTGGGGATGATGGCGTGGTGATCGGTGACCTTGGCGTCGTCGACGAAGCGGCGGTTCAGCGGGCGCTCGCCGGTGCCGGGGGCGAGGTGTTGTTGATAGGGCGCGGCGATGGCCTGGACGATGCGGGGCAGGGTGGCGGCGACGTCGTGGGAGAGGTGGCGGCTGTCGGTACGCGGGTAGCTGATCAGCTTGTGGCGTTCATAGAGAGCCTGGGCGAGTTCGAGGGTTTTCTGGGCGCTGAAGCCGAAGAGGCGGTTGGCGTGACGCTGGAGTTCGGTGAGGTCGTAGAGCGCGGGCGGGGCCATGCGCTGGAGGTTGGAGGAGATGGACTCAATGGCGGCCGTGCCGGTGCGGGCGCGCGCGACGATTTCAGCGGCTTCGATGCCGTCGGCGGCGAGGCGCATCGACTGGCGGAGGGTTTCCTCGGTCGAGTTGGGTTCGTTTTGTCCTGGGCGGAACCAGGTGCCTTTGTAGGTGACTGAGGGGGCGGCGGTTTGCGGATGGAAGGTGGCTTCGACTTCGAAATAATCTTCCGCCACGAAGTTGCGGATGGTGAGCTCGCGTTCGACGAGCATGGCGAGGGTGGGCGTTTGGACGCGGCCAACGCTGAGGTCCTCGCCATAGGTGAGCGTGTAGGCGCGGGAGAGGTTCATGCCGACGAGCCAGTCGGCGCGGCTGCGGCCGCGGGCGGCGTCGGCGAGGGGTTCGTAATCGGCGCCTGGGCGGAGAGCGGCGAAGCCTTTGCGGATGGCGTCGGGGGTGAGCGAGGAGATCCAGAGGCGCTGGATGGGCTTGGTGCAGCCGGCGGCTTCGTAGATGTAGCGGAAGATGAGCTCGCCTTCGCGTCCGGCGTCGGTGGCGCAGACGAGGGAGGCGACGCGGGGGGAGTTGAGGATCTTGCGGACGACTTCGAACTGCTGCTTGGTCTTGTCGTAGACCACCAGCGGCCACTCGGCGGGGAGCATGGGGAGCGAATCGCGGCGCCACTGTTTCCAGGCGGGGTTGATCTCGTGCGGCTGGGCCAGCGAGGCGAGGTGGCCGATGGCCCAGGTGACGACGTAGCCGTTGCCGTGGAGGTAGCCGTCGCCCTTGGCTGTTGCGCCGAGGATGGCGGCGATGTCGCGGGCGACGGAGGGCTTTTCGGCGAGGACGGCGACAGTGGAGTGGTCGTTGGCCGTCATGGGCAAGAGACTAGTGTAGCGGGGGCGGTGCGAGGCGGGTGCAAAAAGGGGCTGGCAGCGGGGCGCGGGCGGGCGTATGCTGGCGGTGAAGAGTCCGAGTGCAAGCCGCAGCGCACAGGCTCTTTGGCGTGCTGCGTCGCACTCACAGCAGGAGGTGCACCATGCCGATTGCGAAGCTGCGGGAGTTTCTGGACACCGAACATGTGAAGTACACGACGATGGCGCATTCGCTTGCGTACACGTCGCAGGAACTCGCCAACATTACCCACATTTCCGGCCGTGAGCTGGCCAAAACCGTGATTGTGAAGATCGAGGGCGAATACGCCATGCTCGTGTTGCCGGCGTGCCTGCATGTCGATTTTGAGATGCTGGCGGCGGCGCTGAATGCGGGCCATGTGCGGTTGGCCCTGGAGGCGGAGTTCAAGACGAAGTTTCCCGATTGCGAGACGGGGGCGATGCCGCCGTTCGGCAATTTATATGGGATGAAGGTGTATGTGGATGAGAGCCTGGCGCGGGCGCACGACATTGCGTTCGCGGCGGGGTCGCACCGCGAGATTGTGCGCATGGAGTATGCCGATTTCGCGCGGTTGGTGCAGCCGGAGGTGATGCACTTCTCGTCGATGCTGGTGGCTTCGGCGTAGGGGCCGGCTCGCTTACGCTCGCGGCTCAGAAACGCGCTCGGGTGGGGTGGCGGTGGTGGTGGTGTGGAGCGGCTCGCTTTCGCTCGCGGTTGGGAAATGCGGGCGTGTGCGGCGGCGGTGGGAGGAGGGGATGGATTGGTGGGTTGCGGTGGGGACAGACAGCCTTTTTCGCACGCGGGCGTGGAGGGCGGCCTGAGGGTGAGGTGCGGCGAAAAAGGTGTCAGTCCCCGGGTGTGACTGTGTGCGGGCGCTACTTCTGCATGGTCGCGTAGATGAAGGTGATCACGCCCAGGACGCTGGCCAGGAAGATGCTGTGGCGCATGGTGAAGCGGAAAAGGCGGGCTTCGTCGGCGGCCTTCATCGAAGTGGCGGCGGCGGCGACGGCGATGGATTGGAGCGAGATCATCTTGCCCATGACGCCGCCGGCGGAGTTGGCCGAGGCCATGAGGACGGGGTCGAGGCCGAGGCGGTTGGCGGTGACCACTTGGAGGTTGCCGAAGAGGGCGTTGGCCGAAGTGTCGCTGCCGGTGAGGAAGACACCGAGCCAGCCGAGCATGGCGCTGAAGAAGGGGAAGGCCACGCCGGTGGCGGCGAAGGCGAGGCCGAGCGTCGAGGTGGCGCCGCAGTAGTTCATGAGGAAGGCGAGGCCGAGGACGCTGGCGATGGTGACCATGGAGAGGAAGAGCTGTTTGCCGACGGCGAAGAGGATGCCGACGTATTTGCCGATGCCGACGCGGAGGACGAGCATGGAGGCGAGCGTGGCGAACATGCAGGCCGAACCGGCCGCGCTCAAGAAGTTGAAGGTGTATTCGGCGGCGTAGGGGGCGGGGTTGGCGACCACGGGCGGCACGCGCTGCACGAGGTTGTGCAGGCCGGGCCAGGGGAATTTCGTGGTGACCGTGTTCAGGATGTCCTGCACGGGCTTCTGGCCCCAGAGCAGCACGAAGAAGACGAGGAAGAGATAGGGCGACCAGGCGAGGATGGTGCGGCCGAGGCTGTGTGGCTCGGGCTTCAACTGGGGGCTGGTTTCCTCGGCGAGATGGAACGTGTCCTTGGGCTTCCAGACCTTGAGCAGCACGACCATGGTGACGATGGCGGCCAGTGCGGCGAGGATGTCGGTGAGTTGGGGTCCGATGTAGTTGGAGACGTAGAACTGCATGCCGGCGAAGGCGATGCCGCAGAGGGCGGCGGCGGGGATGACGCCGCGGAGGGCGCGGAAGCCGCCCATCACCATCACGAGATACGCGGGCACGAAGACGGAGACCGGCGCGCAGATGCGGCCGACCCAGGCGCTGAGCTCGTTCATGGGAAGCCCGGTGATGCCAGCGAGGGTGACGACGGGGATGCCGATGGAACCGAACGCCACGGGGGCGGTGTTGGCGAGCAGGCAGATGGCGGCGGCGTAGAAAGGAGAGAAGCCGAGTCCGGTGAGCATGGCGGCGGCGACGGCGACGGGGGTGCCGAAGCCGGCCGCGCCTTCAATGAACGCGCCGAGGGCGAAGGCGATCAGCATCGCTTGCAGGCGGCGGTCTTCGGTGAGGCCGCCGATGGAGTCCTTGATGATTTCGAAGTTGCCGGTTTCGACGGTGATGCGGTAGAGGACGATGGCCCAGTAGACGATCCAGCCGATGGGGAAGAGGCCGAAGCAGGCGCCGTAGGTGACGGCGGCGGCGACGGTGGCGGCGGGCATGCCGTAGACGAAGAGGGCGACGATGAGGGCGCCGGCGAGTCCGGAGAGGGCGGCCATCCAGGCGGGCTTGCGGAGGATGCCAATCATGACCAGCAGGACAAAGATGGGCAGAGCGGCGACGAGCGAGGAGAGGGCGAGGGAATCGGCAAGGGGAGTGTAGTTATGGGGCCACATGGCGTAGCGGATAGTTTATACGAGATTGGGGGCGCGGCTGCGGTATCCTGGACGAAACCTGTTGGCCGCGCCGCTGTGCAGCGCCGTGGCACGAGTTCCTTCCTTGTTTGAGGGCGTTCACCGATCTGGAGACGCCGATGAAATTCACTGGATTACTGAAGCCGCGCATGGCGGCGGGGGGCGGGACGCCGCGAGCGGCGGGAAGGCGGAAGCTGCGCCTGGAGCGCTGGGTGTGGGCGCTGGTGCTTGCCGCCTGGGCCGGCGTGGTGTTCATTCAAGCGCAGGCGCCGCAGCCGGATGGCGCGGGCATTGAGCCGGGAAAGCTCCCGGTGCGCTGGGACACGGGCGGGCCGAAGTGCATGGAGATGCCGGAGTGGCAGGTGCACGAATACAACGAAGACCTCTATATTCTGCGCGAGTCCGGCTGCGTGCACTACGAGAAGCCGTTCCTTTACCTGATTTTCGGCAAGGACAAAGCCATGCTGATGGATACGGGCGCGGGGACGACGGAGCTGGCGACCTTCGTCGACCAGGTGATTGCGCGGTGGCTGAAGCGCAAGGGGCGGCAGAACATTCCGCTCATGGTGATGCACTCGCACGGGCATCGCGACCACATCGCGCGCGACTCGCAGTTTTCCAACCGGCCGGGCGTGGAGTTTGTGCCGGCGGAGATTCCGGCGGTGCAGAAGGCGTTTGGGATTGCGACGTGGCCGACGTCGATCGGGCGCATCGATTTGGGCGAGCGCATCATCGATGTGGTGCCGATTCCGGGGCATCATCCGGTGGGGATCGGGCTGTATGACCGGCGCACGGCGCTGTTCCTGCCGGGTGACAATGTCTATCCGGGGCGGCTCTACGTGACCGACTGGGCGGCGTTCGCGGCCTCGACGCAGCGCATGGTGGACTTCACGCAGGGGCGGCTGATCAGCCATATGCTGGGGTGCCATATTGAGCAGTCGAAGACGCCGTATCTGGAATACACGATCGGGTCGATCTTCCAGCCCGATGAGCATGTGTTGGAATTGACGCGCGGTGATTTGCTGGCCTTGAACGAGGCGCTGAAGGAGTTGGGCGGGACGCCGAAGCGGTTGGCGCTGGCGAACATGACGATCTACCCGATTCTGGACGACGCGACGCGGCAGGAGATGCAGAAGAACCGGCTGGAAACCGAGACGCGGCAGCGGCAGACGATGTATGCGCAGCCGGCGAGCACGCGGTAAGGAGTGGGGCAGGGGGTGCGGCGTGCGGCGGTGCGGTGTGGGAGAATCGGCTTCGCGTGACGACACCGATTCCCCCGCACATCGCGGCGATTGAGCGGCCCGTGCCGGCGCTGCTGAAGATCTACTTTCTGAGGGCGCTGGCGACGACGTTTGCGTTCCCGATCACGATGGCGGTGCTCTATTTCCGCTACCACACGATGCGCTACCGCTTCGATGAAGAGGGCGTGCAGATGAGGTGGGGCATCATCATGCGGCGCGAGATCATGTTGAACTATGCGCGCATTCAGGACATTCAACTGAAGGCGCACGTGGTGGAGCGCTGGTTGGGGCTGGCGCGGATTGAGATTCAGACGGCGAGCGGGTCGGCGGCTTCGACGATGACGCTGGAAGGCATGGCCGATTACGAGGGGATGCGCGATTTTCTCTATTCGCGGATGCGCGGCGTGCGGGAACGGAAGGAGGCGGCGGCCACGGGGCAGGCGGTGGCGGCAGTGACGGAAGCGGGCGATCCGCTGGCGGCGGCGCTCACCGAGGTGGCAAGCGAGTTGCGCGCGATTCGCGAGTTGTTGGAGAAGCGCGGCCATGCATGATGCGGCGAAGGCGGTGTTGCTGCGGTTGCTGAAGGTGCCGGCTGAGCCGAAGCCGCCGGAGGGGACGGCGGAGTCGGTGCGAGTCTTCCGCGCGGGCCGCAACTTTTATTACTGGAGATTGTTGCAGTGGGCGGCGATGCAGTTGGGCATTGGGCTGATGGTGGTGGGGACGTTTCTGGGGCCGAAGCTGGTGAATAAGCCGGCGAAGAAGCCGCCGCCGGCATGGCTGGTGGCGGTGTGGGACGTGATGGGCGCGGGCGCGATGGGGCTATTCGCGGCCACGCTGCCGCTCACGTACTTCAAGCAGCGGATCGATTACGAGATGCGGTGGTACATCGTGACGGACCGTTGCCTGCGTGTGCGGAGCGGCATCTGGAATGTGAGCGAGTTGACGATGACGTTCGCCAACGTGCAGGACATCCGCATCTCGGCGGGCCCGCTGCAGCGGCTGCTCGGGCTGGCCGATGTGAAGGTGACCAGCGCGGGCGGCGGGGGCGGCGGCGAGCATCTGGAGGCGGCGCACATGGCCGTGTTTGCGGGCGTGGATTGCGCCGAAGCGATTCGGGATTTGATGGTCGGGCGGCTGCGGCAGTATCGCGACGCGGGGTTGGGAGATCCGGACGACAGGCAGCGGCAGGCGGTGGTTGGCGCGGAACGCCCGGTGGCTATGGGGGCAGCGTTGGAGGGAGCGCAAGCCGTGCTGGCCGAGGCGCGTGCGCTGCGGGCGGTGCTGGAGCGCGGCGAAGGGGCGTAGCGTTTCAGCAGGGCATCTCCTATACTGGCCCCCGGGTTTCCAACCCGATCCAGCCTTAGGAGAAGACCCATGAAGTTCATTTCCACCTATTCTCTGCGCCCCGGCTGCCAGCCGGAAGCCGCGAAACGATTTCTTTCCGGGAGCGCGATTCCCCCGGGCGGCATCAAGCTGTTGGGCCGCTGGCACAAGTGCGACCTGACGGGCGGTGTGTCGCTGTGGGAGAGCGACGATCCGGCAGCGATGTACGCCTTCGCGCTGTCGTGGGGCGAGACTCTCGAGATGAGTACGCACCCGGTGGTGGACGACGCCGAAGCGGGGGCGGCGCTGGCGGCGCAGTACGGCTCGTAGCCGCGGCTACTTCACCACGCGCAGTTTGATGTTGCGGAACATGGCCACCGTGACCCGGTCGTGCAGTTGCAAGCCGATCGGGCCCACGGCGGGCCGTTTTGGGTCGCCGGGGTGCTCGGCTGCAAGCTGGCCGTTGAGGGTGACGCGAATACCGGATTTTCGGACCTGAATCTCGATTTTGTTCCAGTCGTGGGGCTTCTGCAGTCCGGCGGGGGCCTTGGCGAGGTTGTAGATGCTGCCGGAGAAGTTGGGGTCGCCGGGGTAGCCGTTGTTCAACTGCACCTCGTAGGCGGACTTGGCGGGCGTTTTGGTGAAGTCGGGGGGATTGGCGATGCCGGCGGCGGCGCGCGAGGGATCGCGCAGGGAGATGCCGGAGTTGCCGCCGACGGGGAGCCAGTATTCGAGGGAGAGGTCGTATTGATCGAACTCAGCCTTGGTGTAGAGCCAGGCCTGGGCGTGGAGCCAGGCGTTGTAGGCGGGCAAGGTGACATCGTTCACGGGCGGCTTGCCCATGGGGCCGCGCTGGCCGAGGAGGGTGCCGTCGGCCATGACGGTCCAGATGCCATCGCCGCGGGATTCCCAGCCGGTGAGGTCCTTGCTGTTGAACAGGGGCTGCCAGGGTTGGGGTTTCGCTGATTGGGCGGGGCAGGCGGCCACGGCGAGCAGCATACAGAGCAGATATTTCACGCCATCACTCCTTGTTCCTTGTTGGCATCCACCTTGGCCAGCACGTAGGGGCCTTCGGGGATGACGGCGATGCGGGCGCCGGGGGGCAGGCCTTCCAGGGCCGCGGCGAGCGCGCGTTCCGCTGTTTCGTAGGCACGGCCCCAGAGCGACGGGTAGTAGTCGGCGGAGAGACCGGGCACATAGAAGTATAAGTCGGCACGGGTGGTGACCATGGCGAGTTTCTCAAGTTGCCACTGGTCGACGATGACGGGGGTGGAGGCGATGGAGTCGAGGAACTCGGCGGCGCCGGCGGTGGTGCGGAGCATGGCGCGGAACTCATCGGCGCCGGGGCCTTCGTCGCAGGCGGCGAGCAGCAGGATGCGGCCGCCGGGGCGGACGATGTGCTGGGCGGCGGTGAGTCCTTTGACGGCCTGGTAAAAGGTGAGGTCGAGCGGGTAGCCGGCGGCGGTGGTGATGACGAGATCGACGGGGGCATCGAGGCGCTCGAGCATGACGCGGGAGACGAAGTCGACGCCGGCGCGGTGGGCGGCGACGGGTTCTCCTGCAAAGACGCCGGCGATTTCGCGCTTGCGGGTGAGGGCGACATCAACCATGAACTGGTGGCCGGCCATGCCCGCGATGGCGAGCAGTTCGCGGTGCAGCGGGTTGTCGGCGATGGAGCCTTCGTGGGTGCGGGCGTCGCGCATGAAGCGGGGGCTGTGGAGGACCTTGATGGTCTCCTGGGCGGCGAGTCCGGGGGCGACCAGTTTGCGGCCGCCGGAGTAGCCGAGCATGAGGTGGGGTTCGATGAAGCCGAGGGTGATGCGGACGTCGGCGGCGACGAAGCGCTCATCGATGTAAACAGGGGTGCCTGATTCTGTTTCACCGAGATGGCGGTGGTCGCTGAGGTTGCGAGCGTAGTGGTTTTCCACGCGATATTCGGCGGCGAGGGCGGGGCCGACGATTTCGCGGATTTCGGCATCGGTGGCCGGGCGGTGGAGTCCGGTGGCGATGAGGATGGTGATGCCCGAGCGGGGGATGCCGGCGGACTCGAGGCGGGCGAGGACGGCGGGCAGGACGAGGCGGTTGGGGGCGGGGCGGGTAATGTCGCAGACGCTGATGGCGGCGGTGCGCTTGCCTGAGGCGAGAGCGGAAAGCGCGGGGCCGGCGACGGGGGAGTCGAGGGCGTCGTTGAGGGCAGCTTGCCAATCGGGCAGCGGCGCGGCGGAGCGCGCTTCGAGGAGCCTATAGTCAAAGCCTGAGGGGAGGGTGAGGGAGATACCCGATTTGCCGAATGCGAAATCCACCTGCATTTGGTCAACGTATCAAAAAAAGAGGGTGGTGATCCCGGTTGGCGAGAAAAATCGCCTAGTGAGGTAGAGGGTCGAAGCCGATATCAAGATCGGCGGCAAAGGTATCGAGATGGGCGAAACCCGGCGGCGGGTTGGCACATCAGATGCAGTAAGAACGGCAGAATGGGAGTACAAACAGCCATGATGATCTCGGGCATGATCGCAGGGTTCTTGATTCTGGGGCTCTTCCTGGCGATGCTCTCGTCGTCGCCGAAGACCAACCGCTAGTCCGTTCTGAGTCGTTCCGTCACACCCACTGAGTAGTTTCTTCCCAGGCAGAGCGCGCGCGTCTGTGCGCCGCCCCTTCCCAGCTCCCCGATAGAATAGCGGTATGAGGTTTTTCTGCGTATTGATGGCGCTTACCTCCTCCGCGCTGGCGCAAGGGGTTCGCTATGACCTGGTGATCGCCAACGGGCGCCTCTACGACGGCACGGGAAACCCGTGGTTTGTTGGCGATGTGGCCATCGTGGGGGATACGATCGCGGCTCTTGGCAAGTTGCCTCCCCACAGCGCGGCGCAGACCATCGACGCGCGCGGACTGGCTGTTTCCCCCGGCTTCATCGATACGCACTCGCATGGGCGGCGCGGGATTTTCGCCGTGCCCACGGCGGAGAATGTAACGCGGCAGGGCGTGACGACGTTGATCGAAGGTCCCGACGGCGGATCGCCGCTGCCGCTGAAGCCGTTTCTCGACAAGCTGCGCGCCACGCCGATCGCGGTGAATTTCGGAACGATGGTGGGGCATGGGACGGTTCGCGGCGCGGTGATGGGCTCCCAGAATCGGAAGGCGAGCGAAGCCGAACTCCAGAAAATGAGAGAAATTGTGAGGCAGGCGATGCTCGAAGGGGCGTTCGGCCTGTCGACGGGCTTGTTCTATGTGCCCGGCAACTATGCGCCGACCGAAGAGGTGATCGAACTGGAGAAGGTGGTGTCGGGCTTTGGCGGCGTGCACACCTCGCATGTGCGCAACGAGGCCGAGGGTGTGCTGGATTCGGCGCGTGAGACGATTCGCATTGGCGAAGAGGGCGGCGTGCCGACGCAGCACACGCATGTGAAGGTGGTGGGTAAGCAGCAGTGGGGGGGGAGCGAGAAGGTGCTGGCGTTATTTGACGACGCGCGGCGGCGGGGCGTGGACGCAACGCTGGACCAGTATCCGTACACGGCGTCGTCGACCGGAACGGCGGCGATGTTTCCGCAATGGTCGATGGCGGGCGGGGCCAAGGCGTTGGGGGAACGATTAGCGGCGGCGGGGACGCGGGCCAAGATCAAGGCGCAGATTGTCGATGTGTTGCGCGATGGCCGCGGGGCGGGCGATGCGAAGAACGTGGTGATGGCGGTGTGCGGATTTGACGCGAAGCTGGCGGGGAAGTCGCTGGCTGAGTTGACGCTGGCGGCGGGGCGGCAGCCGACGCTGGAGAATGCCGCCGAGACGGCGATCGAGATTCAGTTGAAGGGCGGCTGTTCGGCGATCTATCACGCCATGGACGAGGCCGACGTGGAGCGCTTCCTGCGTGCGCCGTACACGATGATTGCCAGCGACGGCGAGGTGATGGCGCCGGGAGCGAGCGTGCCGCATCCGCGCAGTTATGGAGCCTTTGCGCGCGTGCTGGGGAGGTATGTGCGCGAGCGGCGGGCGATCACGCTGGAAGAGGCCGTCCGTAAGATGTCGTCGTTTCCGGCGTCGCGGTTTGGGCTGCACGACCGGGGCCTGCTGCGGCCGGGGATGAAGGCTGACATTGCCGTGTTTGATGCGGCCACGGCCGGCGACACGGCGACGTTCACCAAGCCGCACTCGTATGCGGTGGGGTTCCGGCACGTGCTGGTCAACGGCAAAGCGGTGATCCTCGATGGCAAGGTGACGGCGGCCAGGCCGGGGAAGGTGTTGTATGGACCGGGTTGGACGGGAGGAGCGCAGCATTGAGCCAGAGCATGGGAAGTGAGAGCAACGGACGGAATGGAAACGACCCCGGAGCGCACGTGGACGGTATGGCGATTCTGACGGTGGTGAGGCACGGACAGGCGAGTTTTCTCGCCGATAATTACGACCAGCTCTCGGAACTGGGCCGGCGTCAGGCGCGTCTGCTGGGCGAACACTGGGTGCGGGCCGGGGTGGGTTTCGGCCAGGTGTTCACGGGGCCGCGTGAACGGCAGAAGGACACGGCGGCGATTGTGGGCGAGGTGTTCCGCGAGGCGGGCAGGGCATGGCCCGAGGCGGTGGTGCTGGAGGAGTTGGATGAATATCCGGCAGAGCCCGTGGTGCGGACGTTCACGCCGCAACTGGCGGCGCGGCACGGGCACATTCGCGAATGGGCGGAGGAGTTTGAGCGGTCGGCCGATGTCGCCGGGAAGAAGAAGGCGCTGGACCGGATCATCCAGGAGGTGACGGCGCGCTGGCTGGAAGGCGAGGTGGAGGACGCCGCGGTGGGGACGTGGGGCGAGTTCACCTCACGTGTGCACCGGGCCATCGGGCAGGCGCGCGAGGCGACGCCGAAGGGTGGGGCGACGGCGGTGTTCACTTCGGGCGGGCCGACGGCGGCGGCGGTGCAGTATGCGACGGGGCTGTCGGCGCGGGCGACGCTTGATCTGACGTGGATGACGCGCAACGCGGCGTATTCGGAGTTTTTGTTTGACGGCGAGCGGTTCAACCTGAGCGTGTTCAATGCGACGCCGCATCTGGCCGGGGCGGAACTGCTGACGTATCGCTGAGAGGCGCCGGGGCGGCGCAGAACTGTTCGAGGGCGCGGCGCAGACCCTCCAGCGTGACGGGCTTGGGGAGGTGTTCGTCCATGCCCGCTTCCAGGCAGCGGTCGCGATCGCTCGCTCCGGTGCTGGCGGTGACGCCGAGAATGGGTGTGTTGCGGACGGGATCGGGCATGGCGCGGATGGCGCGGGTGGTGTCGTAGCCGTCCAGTTCCGGCATCTGGCAGTCCATGAGGATGGCGTCGTAGGGGGCGCCCTGGCAGTAGTCCAGCGCGGCCAGGCCGTTGCCGGCGATCTCCACCGAACACCCGAGCCGTTCGAGCAGGCGGCGCAGAACGAGTTGGTTCAACGGATTGTCTTCCACCAACAGGAGGCGGCGCCCCTCGTGGGGCAGAGCGGGCCCAGGCTCGGCGGCGGACGGGCTGGCATCCTCGACACTCTGGAACGGGACGCTCACCCAGAAGCGGCTGCCCGCGCCGGGTTCGCTCTCCACGCCGATTTCACCGCCCATGCCCTGGGCCAGCTGTTTGCTGATGGCAAGACCGAGGCCGGTGCCGCCGAAGCGGCGGGTGTCGGAGGAGTCGGCCTGGACGAAGGCCTCGAAAATCCGCGCCTGGTCTTGCGGCGCGATGCCGATGCCGGTGTCGCGGACGGAGAACTGCAGGGTGGGGACGCCCCGCCGGCCGGGAACCACGCGGGCGGCCACGCAGACCTCGCCTTCACTGGTGAAGCGCAGGGCGTTGGTCACCAGGTTGTAGAGGATCTGGCGGAGGTGACTTTCGTCGGCACGCAGCGTGCGCGGCAGGCGCGGGTCACACTCGGTGAGCAGGCGGAGGCCGATCAAGCGCGCCTGGGGTGCAAAGGTGCAGGCGATTTCCCGCAGCAGTTGTGCCGGCTGAAACTCGCCGGGGGCGGAGCGGAAATGGCCGGCTTCGAGCTTTGAATAGTCGAGGATGTTGTTGACCAGGTGGATGAGCTGGCGGGCCGAGGAGTGGATCGAGTCGACGGCCTCGCGATGGAACTGGGCGCCGCCGCTGAGCAGCATTTCGCTCATGCCGACAATGCCTCCGATCGGGGTTCGGATCTCGTGGCTCATGTTGGCGAGAAACTGCGATTTGGCGCGCGAGGCGGCTTTGGCGGCGCGGCTGGCGGCGCGCAGGCGAACCGTTCGGCGGTGAATGACCTCACTGATGCGGCGGGCGCGGGATTGCATCCACGAC
>JAFLBB010000134.1 GCA_017304135.1 Acidobacteriota bacterium
GCCCAAAGGTCCGCGCGGCCCGCGCCGCGACGGCTAACACGCCCCCATTCTTATCACCAGGCTTCATCGCCAGGCGCGTTCCCTCGGGAGCGCGCCTACCCTCGCTTGGCCTCGATGATCGAACCCTCGGCCCAGAAGAACGAAATCTCCCCGCCCGTGCCGCCGAACGGAATGTCAAACGTGCTGAGGCCCTTCGAATAGCAATTCATCGAACTCGCCCCCAGCATGATCTTCACCAGGTTCGAGAGACCCTCCCACTGCTTCTCGCCCAACTTGCCACCGGCGTAGAGCACCTCCCCCAGTCCGGCAAAAAGCTGCAGATAGCCCTTGCTCCGGCACAGCTCCAGCAAGCCATCGAAACTCGCCAGCACTGACAGCGAGAAGTCCCAGCAGCTGCACGGCGCGCCCACCATCTCACCCGCCGTCGAACAACCCGTCACAATACAAAAGACGCCCCCAACCGAGCCCCCGAGGCCCACGCCGGACCGCTTCAAGCGGTATTTGATCTCTGCCGTCGCCGTCCGGTCCGCGCCATTGTAGAGCAGCACCTTCCCCTCTTCCTCGCCGCCTACACCCACGATCGCTCCAATCTTCGATCCACACCCGAACCACACGTAGCGTGGATCCACCGGAATCGCCACCACGTGCCACGCCACGTTCGGCTGGATGCGCCCCTCCTCGCCTTTCAACATCAACACGCCGCTGCCGTCGCCGCCCGCCTCCATTCCCACCGGAAAATAGAGGAAGTTATCCGATTCGAATGAACCCAGCTGGCAGAAGCGCTTTCCACTAGGCCAATTCAAATAGACCTTGAGCAGCGACTTCCGGCTGCCCGACAGGTAGATGCGTTCGAACGTCCATGTCCCGCTCTGGCAGTAATCGCCCGCCGCATAGGCGCCCGAATAGCTCAACAGCTTCCAGGTATGCTTGTCCTGCCAGGAGTCAAGTTGAATCAGAACTGTGAACCGCACGGCCGGTGTGCCATACAAATAGCCGTCCGTATCGATCAGTTCGATAAACCGCGAATTCGCCACAGGCTCCTCCAATGAGCCTGCATCCGCTCGCGCGCCAACCAGCCGCCGCTTCCCTCGATGCGAACTCGAAGTGTAGGCCCGCGCCAACCGGAAAGCAAGCAGCTTCCCTGCCGTGTCGCCGCCGTGACCACCCACTTTGGAACTGTCCCCTCGTCCACGCTCCTGTGATTCGCCGGCGCCCCCTCGACCCTATCTCAACCCAACGCGACGTCCTCCAGGGGTGGCCCGCCGGTGGCTGCCGGTGCGGGCGCTTCGGCATGCTCTTCCCTGGGCGCGTCTTACACCGCCTTGGCCTCAATGATCGAACCCTCGGCCCAGAAGAACGAGATCTCCATGCCATAGCCGGCAAACGGAATGTCGAACGTGCTCAAGCCCTTCGAGTAGTGGTTCATCGAACTCGCCCCCAGCATGATCTTCACCAGGTTTGAGATGTCGCCCCACTCCTCCTCGCCCAGCGTGCCGCCCGCGGAGAGCACCTTTGCCAGCGCCGGAATGATTTGCAAGTAGCCCTTGCTGCGGCACAAATCGACCACGCCATCAAAGCTCGCCAGCGCCGCCAGCGAAAAATCCCAACCGCCGCACGACACCCCCACCATCTGGCTCGCCGACAGGCATCCGGTCACCACGCCGAAGAACCCGCCCACGCTGCCGCCCAACCCGCCGCCGGTCCGCTTCACGCGGTACTTGATCTCCGCCCTCGCCGAACGGTCCGCTCCATTGTGCAGCGTCGCCATCCCCTCTTCCTCGCCGCCCACGCCTACAATCGCGCCAATCTTTGAGCCGCAGCCGAACCACACATACCGCTGGTCCACCGGCAATGACACCACGTGCCACACCACGTTCGGTTGCACGCGCCCCTCCTTGCCCTTCAGCATGAGCACGCCGCTGCCGTCGTCGCCCACCTCCATGCCCGTGGGAAACCAGAGAAAATAGTCCGATCCGAAGGGGCTCAATTCGCAGAAGCGCTTGCCCGCCGGCGTCAGCAGATAGATGCGCCCCATCGTCTGACCCGACCCTTCCAGGTAGACGCGCTCATACTCCCACGTTCCGCCGTCACAATACTCCGCCGCCGGATACGCCCCCGTATAGGTCCACAACTTCCAGGTGTGGCCATCCTGCCAGGAATCGATCTGAACTTGAATCGTGAACCGCACCGACGGCGCGCCATATAAATAGCCGTCCGTATCGATGATCTCCACAAACCGCGAATTGGCCACAGGCTCCTCCAATCAGCCTGCATCCGTTCGCGCGCCAACCCGCCGCCGCTTCCCTCGATGCGAAGCAGCAGTGTAGGCCTGCCACCTCGCGAAATCAAGCCCCGGCTCTACCGCAAACTCACCTTCTCTTTTCCCGGGAAATCCTTCGGCGCCTTCTGCGTCACCTTGCCCGTCGCCGCCCACTCCGTGCCCCGCTGCAGCGTCACAATGAAGCCCACGCAACGCATCGCCTCCACATCATGGCCCAAGATGGTGTGAAACACCCGCCCCTTCCCATACCGCACCGTCATCAGCGCCGGCTCATTCTCGCCCGTGCCGCGATTGGCCGGATCGCTCCACGCCGTCGCCACCAGCCCCACATTCTCCGCCGGACCCTTCAGGCTGTCATACAGCTCATCCTCATGATGCAGCCACTCCGCCGGCAGGCCTTTCATAATCGGGTGCTTCGCATCCCGCGTCACCACCACATACGGCAGCCGCTTTCCATGGCTTCCCGCCTTGCCCGGCTTGCTCTCCAACACCATCTTGCCGTCGCGGAAGCGGATCATCGGACCATCCTTCTCCGTCCGCCCGCCCCAGCCGCCGACGGCAATCATCCGGTTATACTCTTTGTCCATCGGAAACGCATTGTCGGCCGCGTGAAAACTCACAAACCCGCCGCCCGCCGCCACATAGTCGGTCAGCTTCTTCCGCAACGCCTCCGGCCACGGATCTCCGGCAAAGTCCGAGTAATTCGACACCACCACCTTATACTTCGAGAAATCCGGATTGTAAGCCGAAAAATCCCCGCCCTTGGCCGGCGACGTCGACACGTCCACAGTGAACTTACCCGTCTCCTCCAACAGCCGCTTCAACACCGGCGTCGTCTCCTGCCACTTGTGGTTGTTCTGCCCGTCCACAATCAGCACCGGGATCGCCGCCGCCGCCATCTGCGCCGCGCACGCCGTCATCGCCAACAAGAAACGCTTCATCCGAGAATCTCCTTCATTGCCGCCAGCTTGGCGTCGCTCAAATACCCATACCGGTTTACCCACACCCCGTGCGGCGAACTCCGCGCCGCCACGCGGAACCGCCGCCGGAAATCCTCCAGCGGTCCATACCCGTGCGCAATCGCATACACCGGTGTCCGCCCCGCCTGCTTCCGCGCAAACTCAATTCGCTCCCGCATCCGCCGCTCTCCCGCCGGATGCGCCTCTTCCGGCTCCGGATAACGATACTCAGCCAGCGGCAGCGCCCCCTCATCCCGCAACCCCAACACACGCTCCAGCGAACGCGCCAGCGCCCCATCGCTCAACCCCGGATTCGCCGCCTTCAGCTCATCCGCATAAAACCGCAGCATCACCGGCCAGTGCATCGTATACAGCTTGACGCTGATCGCGCTCGCATACAAGGCCACCCGCCGGTAGTCCATTCCCGAAATGAAGCTCCACGGCGGCGGAAACACTCCCGGCACTAAGTGTTTCGCTTTCCCACCCGCCTCGGCATCCATCGCCCCACGCAGCTTCTGCATCAACACCGTCACCAGCACCTGCTTGAACTTCACCCACGGCAACTCCGCCAACCCGCCCGGCTTCCGCGCCGCAAGCTCTTCCAACTTCTTATCCGTCAGCCCGCCATGTAACAGATCCCAATGCGCCTGCGCCTCGCGCCGCATCCCCGCGAAGTCCATCCCCAGCAACTCCGCCATCGCCCGCGCCGGTTCGCTAAAGTCAAAAAAACAGTCGTGCAGAAAGTAAGGCGGATACTCCGGCCAATCCACCCGCAACCCGTCCACCTCCGGATAGGCCCGCAGTAAGTCCCGCAACAGCGCCGCCGTGTATTCGAGGATGTGGCCGCTCGCCAGTGAACCATTGTTCGCCAGCCGCTTCGGCGCCAGCTTCCCATCCGGCAACCGCGGCCTGTCCTCATCCGCCGGACCGCCAAACTGCACCCTGTACCCCGGCGGAATCGCTGCCTGCACCTGCAAATACACCGTCATCCGCCGCGCCTTCGCTGAACGGATCACCCGCTCCACCACCGCGCCTTCCTTACGCGTCAACTCCGACGCCGCCGTCGGCTGATACTTCAACCCGCGATACAAGTCCCCATGAAACGAGTAACTCGGCGCCGTCGCGACAAATAACTCCCGCTTACCCCACAACGGCCTGTCCAGCAGCCGCACCGACCCCGCCCCGGCATCGATCGGCGGCTCCCGGTTCCCCGTCTTCTCCGTCGCCGGCTCCATTACATAGGGCGACGTCGCAAACGCGTTGCACCCGGCCCTCTGGAGGTTGTCCAACACGCGCTCCACGCCTTCGGTCTGGAAATACTCCGGCATCACCGTGATGCCAACAATGCGTTCGCTCACCGGCTTCCCTCCATCGGCCACACCCGCACGTCGCGAAACTCCACGCTCGAATTGATCGAATGAATCTGCAATCCCACGCGCCCAGCCCGCACATACTGCTCCGGTAACTCCGCCGTCTCGCTCACGATCTCCCCATCCAGCCAAACCTTCACGCTCCGCCCCACCACGCGCGCCTGCAAGTGCACCCAGCGGTCTTCATATAGATCGGTCACCTTGCTCCGCGCAATGCCATATACACTCCCCGTCGTATAAGCCGCATCCGGGATGCTGTAAATCTGCAACTCAAAGCCCCGCTGCGCCCCCTCCGCATCCCCGCGCACGAAAATCCCGCTGTTCACATGCGCCCGGCTGCGAAACTGCGCCTCCAATACAAAATCGCGAAACGCCCCCGGCGCATACAAGATCCCATCGCTATGCGCCCCCACAATCGCTCCATCCCGCACCGCCCATTCGCCCGCCCCGCGCGCCGACCATCCCTTCAAATCGCGCCCATTCCACAAATCCACCCTCGCCGTCTCCCCCGCCAACTCCTCAATCTCCAGCCCGCGAATCGAATAGGCGTGTAACAGATCCGGAAATCCGATATACCCCCGCTTCGGTTTATCCCGCAACCCCTCCACCGCGCTCATGTCGAGATCCTGCATCGTCTCGCCGTCGATCACAAACCGCAGGCGCTGCCCACGCAACTCCACCTCCGCCTTATGCCACTGCTCATAGCTCTGCGGCAGTTGCTTCCGCGGCTTCAACACCCCCATCACCGAGCCAGTTGTATACGCTGTGTCCTCGCGCCGGAAATCATCGGCCAGGTAGAGCGCAATCCCCGCTCGCAACGGCCGCTCCGAGCGCGGCGCCCGCAGCACAATCGCCGCCTCGGTCCATTGCGACAACTTGTACTCAAACCGCACCCGCACATTCTCATACTCGCGCTCGCTCCGCACCCAGTTCGGATACCCCGCCACGCCCGTCGTCGCCAGCATCCCCCCGCGCGCCGAAAACGTCGAGTACGGCCCCTCCGGCACCCACCGCAACTCCTCCGCCGCCGACACACCCGGGCATACCCCACCGCAGACCGCCATCAGGCAGACGCACCACAGGCAGACACACCACACGCTTCGTTTCACCAACACGGGATCATATCAAACTGAGGGCAGGGAACCCGCCCCGCGCCTTACCGCTCGGCCAGTTTCAACTCGCGCTCCACCTTCCGCGTGGCGCGCAAACTGATCAGCCCGGCAATCTGCGACAGCAGATCCGGCACATTTTCCGGCTCCACCAACACCGGCCTCGTCTCGCCCTTTACCGGTTCCTGGCTGCTGAAAGTCTGAATCAACGCCGTCGCCGGTTTGTAATCCATCATCCGCGCATGCGCCAGAACCTTGTAGCCCGCCTCGGGCGACTCCATCTGCACGTCGCTCAATACCAATTCGTACTGATGCGAGTCCATCTTGTCCAACGCTTCCGCTGCGCTCGCCGCAGCTTCCACGCGGTATCCCCCGGCTTCAAGAATGGTTTGTAGGGTCAGACGAGCGGTCGGATCGTCGTCGACTACCAATACCCTCGCCATCTCCAAAATCTGGGGACGAAGGTAGTTGGCTGGCTTGGCCATAAATCTAATAGCAGTGTACCCGAAGTGACACCGAAAACAAGCAGTGAATGTGGGCATTAGGCCCGTTTATACCGAGCCCTAGCCCCCCGCTAGTACCGTCTCCGCGCCACCGTCACCCCATCCCGCAACGGACTCATCCATACATCCAAGTCCTGTCTGCTGAATATCTTACGATTGAATTCCACAACCCCAAAATCCTCCTCCTGACGAGGTTCCAGAACCCTGGAGTGCCACAATGTGTTGTCCGTAAGAAATAGTCCCCCAACTTTCAGCCTACCGGGTGCCGCTTCCAACACCGCCGGATATCCTTCCTTGTCTACGTCATTGAAAACAAAATCAAATTCCCCCTCCACCCGAGCCAGCGCCCCTAAGGCATCTCCGACATGTATCGTAATCCGCTCCTCCACCCCAGCCCGACGGAAATACCCCCTCGCCCTCTCCGCATTGCCACTACTCCCGTCGGAATAGTGCACCTCCGCCCCCTCCCCTGCCGCCCGCGCCAGCCAAATTGTCGAATACCCGATCGCCGACCCAAGCTCGAAAATCCGCCTTGCCCCCGTCAGCCGCACCAGCCCCGCCAGCATCGTCGCCACCGCCGGACCAATGATAGGCACCTTATGTTGCGCGGCATACTCCTCCATCTCGCGCAGGACATCATCCCGCTCCGGCAGCAGAGACTCGATATACCGCTCAATCTCCGGATTGACGATCATTGGCTAAACACCCTCTCGAAAATCGCCTCCACATGCCCCAACTGCCGCTCCAGCGAAAACGCCCGCGCAATCTGCTCCGGCGCGAGCAGTTTGGTCACCTCCGGATGCGCCTCCATCGCCGCCCGGAAATCCCCATCCGTCTCCCACGCCTTCATCGCCTCGCCCTGCACCACCTTGTACGCCGTCTCGCGCAACATCCCCGCCGCCGCCAGGTCCAGCAGCAACTGCCCGCTGAACACCAGCCCGCGCGTCAACTCCAGGTTCTTCCGCATCCGCTCCGGATGCACTCGCATCCCAGCCACCAGCCAGTTGGTCTTCTCCAGCAGGTAATCGCACAAGATGGTCGAATCCGGCAGAATCACCCGCTCCACTGAGCTATGCGAGATGTCCCGCTCATGCCACAGCGCGATATTCTCAAACGCCGCCTGCGCATTCGACCGCACCACCCGCGCCAGCCCGCAAATCTGCTCGCACACCACCGGGTTCTTCTTGTGCGGCATCGCCGAGCTGCCCTTCTGGCCTACAGAAAACGGCTCCTCGGCCTCGCGTACCTCGGTCCGCTGCAAGTGCCGCACCTCCAGCGCGATCTTTTCGAGCGTCGCCGTCACCAGCGCCAGCGCGCACACATAGGCCGCATGACGGTCACGCGCCACCACCTGCGACGTAATCGCCGCCGGCGCCAGGCCCAGCTTCTCGCAAATGCGCTCCTCGGCCTTCGGCGAAATATGTCCGAACGTGCCCACCGCGCCCGACATCTTGCCCACGCGCAAATCCTCGGCCGCATCGGCCAGCCGCTTGCGATTGCGCCGCAACTCATCCCACCACAGCGCGATCTTCAGCCCAAAGGTGATCGGCTCGGCCTGAATCCCATGCGTGCGCCCAATTTGCGGCGTCGCGCGAAACTCCTCCGCCCGCGCCTTGAGCGTCGCCAGCAGCTTGTCCACACCTTCCAGCAACAGCGCCGAGGCCTGCTTCAACTGCAACGCCTGCGCCGTGTCCACCACATCGTTCGACGTCAGCCCGTAGTGCAGCCACCGGCTCGCCTCGCCCACGCCCGCCGCGGCCATCTTCTCGGCCACCGCCGTCGTGAAGGCGATCACATCGTGCCGCACCTCGCGCTCAATGGCGAAGATGCGCTCCACCTCGAACGCCGCATGCGCCCGCAGCTTCCGCGCCGCATCCTCGGGCACCTCGCCCGTCTCGGCCAGCGCTTCCGAGGCCGCCAGCTCCACCTCCAGCCACGAGGCGTACTTGTTCTCATCGCTCCATATGCGGCCCATCGCCGCTCGTGTGTATCGTGCAATCATGACTTAAAACGAAAAGACCTCACTCTGTTTTCGTGGTTCAGTTACCACCAGCCGCGTCCGCAGCGCCCGCCGTTCAATGGCCTGCTGTGCCACCATCCGCGCAATCTCCGGATGATTGTTCTGCTCGCTCAAGTGCCCCAGCACGAGCGTTCCCACCCGCGCATCAAAACTTTCCAGCAGATACTCCGCCGCCAAATCGTTCGACAAGTGCCCGCGCCGCCCCATCACGCGCTGCTTCAGCGCCCACGGATACGGCCCCACCTTCAACATCTCCAGATCGTGATTCGACTCCAACACCACCAACTCACACCCATCCAGTTGGTAGCGCACATTCTCCGGTACATAGCCCAAGTCCATCGCCAGCCCGATCTTCATTGCCGGGCCGGCTACCGTGAACCCGCACGCATCCACCGCATCATGCGGCACCGAAAAACTCTGCACCTTGAATTCGCCCACCGTGAACTCCGCCCCCGCCGCAAACGTCCTCACCACCGCCGCCCCGCGCTTCTTTGACTCCGCCTCGCTCCAATCAATCTGCCGAGACGTGATCTCGCTCACATACACCGGCACGCCCAGCTTCTTCAGCAACACCGGCAGACCGCACACATGGTCGCTATGCTCGTGCGTCACCAGAATCGCGTCAATCGCGTCGAGCCTCTCCCCGATCGCCTCCAGCCGCGCCGCCGTCTCCCGCGCGCTCAATCCGGCGTCGATCAGAATCCGCGTCGCACCCGTCCCAATGAACGTGCAATTGCCCGAACTGCTCGTGGCCAGAACGCAAACTTTCAGAACGGAAACCTCCCAGCGATCACCAACATTCGAGCGTATCAGAGTCCCCTCGCGCCGGGAATGCCGCGTTCACGCCGTCCCGCGCCCTGTCCCCGCCCCCGCCTCGCCCCGTCCTTGTCCCGTCCCCGCCCCCGCCCTCTCCACCCCGCTCGTGATCCCACACCCTCCCCGCTGTCGCGTTCCCTAACACGAGAGGGAAGGCAAGAGAAGGAAGGAATGCAATATGGCCTTTGATCCCCAAACCCTGCCCAAGAGTGTCCGCGACGCCTACTTCAACCTCGGCGTCGTCGGCTGGATGGCTGTCGTGCAAACCGCCGTCAGCGCCGGCATCACCGATGTCGACCGCCTCGCCAGCATCGTCTTTTACCTCCATCACCCCGAGCGCAACGGCAAGAAGATCGAAGCGCACGAGTCCGAGATGATCAAGCAGTGGAAGGCCTTCCGTACGCTCATCAAACCCGCTGTCCCCCACATGAGCAAACCCGCCGCCAAGCCTGACCCAACGCCCGCGGAAGAACCCGCCCTCGACTGGTACGTCGAAGACACCGAAGCCTGGGCCATCCAAAAGGCCTGGGGCAAGGACCTCGCCGAGTGGGCCCAAATCCGTCCCAACGGCACCGAAACCCGCGAGTTCACCCCGCCCTCGCACATGCGCGACAACTACAAAACCGTCTTCGCCTGGAAGTCCGTCAACCCCAACTTGACCTGCGCCGCCAACCCCAAACAGCGCCTCCAAATCCTCGCCATGCTCCGCGACGACAAGACCTACTGGAACTGGCGCACCGGCGGCAGCCACATCGGCTCCATCGCCCTCCAAACCGCGGCCGAAACCGCCACCCGCGACTACCGCGACTACATCATCATGCGCAAGATGTGCCCCAAGGCCGCTTACAACCGCCTCGTCGCCATCAACAAAGACGTCATCTACCAGATGATCGTCGGCCTCTACCAACTCCTCGGTCCCAAGGGCGTCCCCACCAAATACGCCGAAGGCACCGAAGCCATCGCCAACGGCATCGGCGAGCTCATCAAGGCGTTCACGGCGAAAGAATAGCCCCGCGCGGCGATTCGCACCGTAAAGTGCGAGACAATGCCCCCATGCGATTCGCCGCGTTGACGCCCGCCCTTCTGCTCTGCGCTCTCCCCGCCGCCGCCGTTGACCTCTTCCACGACGACTTCTCCCGCTTCGCCCCCGGCCTCCTCTCCGCCCCTCTCGGCCAGCTCAACGGCGCCATTCAGGAGTACCACTACATCGAACACCGCGGCGTCCGCCCCCACCCCTGGCGCAACCCCATCGTCCACCTCGACAGTTGGGCCGCCGGGGACGAAGACGCCAAACCCTACCTCGAACAACACCTCATCAACTCCGAACCCGGCCGTGTCAATCCCCTCTTTGTCACCGGCGATCCGCTCTGGCGCGACACCACCGTCGAAGCCTCCGTCCGCCCCCTCGCCGTCAAAGGCCCCGGTGGCTCCAGCGCCGCCGGCATCGTCTTCCGCTATCACACCTCGCGCCACTTCTACCTGCTCGCCTTCGAAGACGGCGCACGTCTCACACTACGCGTCAAACAGCCCATCGAACGCGAATTCCGCAAAGCCGACTGGCGCGCCCTCGCCCAAGCGGCCTTCCCCTACGACACCAAGCGCTATTACAAGCTAAAGGTCGAAAACGACGGCCCGCGCATCCGCGCCTACGTTGACGGCAAGCTGCTCCTCGAAGCCAGCGACATCGAGATCCTCAACGGCCAGGCCGGCCTCATGGCCGACATGCCCGCCCGCTTCACCGATTTCCACGTCAGCGCCGCCGAACCCGCCGCCCGCGCCATCCACACCGCCATCGCCCAGCGCGAGCGCGATCTCCAATCCGCCCGCGCCGCCCTCCCCGCCATGAAGCTCCTCCGCCGCATCGACACCCCCGGCTTCGGCGCAGGCAAGAACGCCCGCTTCGGCGACCTCGACGGCGACGGCCACCTCGACATGCTGATCGGCCAGAACGTCCCCAAGGTCCGCGGCGACGCCTTCGACCATATCTCCTGCCTCACCGCCATCTCGCTCGCCGGCCCCCGCGCCGGCCAGATCCTCTGGCAACACGGCCGCCCCAATCCCAAAAACGCCCTCCTCACCAACGACGTCCCCTTCCAGATCCACGACCTCGACGGCGACGGCAAAGCCGAAGTCGTCCTCGTGCGCGACTTCCAACTGCAGGTGTGGGACGGCGCCACCGGCAAGCTCAAGCAAAAGTCCTGGATGCCCGATGCCGCCCCCGACAACAAAGAGACCCCCTACGCCATCAACAACGGCGACTCCCTCGCCTTCTTCAACTTTTCCGGCAAAGGCCCCCGCGACATCCTCATCAAGGACCGCTACCGCTGGTTCTTCGTCTTCGACCAGGACCTCAAACTCCGCTGGACGGGCGAAGGCCAAACCGGCCACTACCCCTACCCCTACGACTTCGACAACGACGGAAAACAGGAGTTTATGATCGGTTACTCCTTATGGGACGCCGCCGGCAAGCCCCGCTGGAGCCTCGACAAACAGATGCGCGACCACTCCGACGCCATCTCCATCGCCGATCTCTCCGACGCCAACCCCACCACCGGCGCCAAAGCCGGCCCCCGCATCTACATCACCGGCAGCGACGAAGGCTTCGTCGTCCTTGAACCCGATGGCCGCGAATTCGCCCACGTCCGCCTCGGCCACGCCCAAACCCAGTCCATCGGCAAATACCGCCCCGACCTCCCCGGCCTCCAAATCATGATCGCCAACTTCTGGCGCTCCCCCGGCATCGTCACCCTCTTTGATCGCGACGCCCGCATTCTCGCCCAGGAAGAACTCACCCCCGGCTCCACCCACCTCGAACCCGTCAACTGGACCGGCGACGGCCGCGAGTTCGCCCTCCTCTCCGCCAACATCCGCGAAGGCGGCCTCATCGACGGCCAGCTCCGCCGCGTCGTCACCTTCCCCGACGACGGCCACCCCGACCTCGCCAGCCAGGTACTCGACCTCGAAGGCGACGCCCGCGACGAAATCCTCGTCTGGGATCAACACTCCATCTGGATCTACACCCAGGACACGCCCTTCACCGGCACGCGCATCTACGCCCCCCGCCGCAACCCGCACCACAACGGCTCCAACTACCGGGCAACGGTGTCGATGCCGGGGTGGAAATGAACCCCCGCGTCTCCGCCGCCCTCACCATCGCCATCGCCCTCTCGGTCACCTCCGCGCTGCTCGTCATCTGGCAGCTCCAACCCGAGCCCACCGATCCTCGCGTCACCCACATCACCGTCCACGCCCCCACCAACCGCGCCGCCGCCGCCCTCGCCGACGGCCGCATCTTCACCTGGTCGCTTGACGACACCGCCGCCCCCACCACTCACCTCCGCGCCACCGGCGGCATCAACGATCTCGAATTCTCCCCCAACGGCCTCACCCTCGCCACCGCCGCCAGTAACCTCGCCCTCGCCACCTGGGACCGCCCCACCGTCCCCACCTACCTCCGCGATGACGGCGCCAACTACGGCGTCGCCCGCTATGACCACTCCGCCACTAGCCTTGCCACCATCACCGGCAAAGGCCAAATCCTCATCCTCGACACAACCACCAGGCAGCCCGTCACCTTCTGCTGCACCACCATCTACTCTGACCTCCGCTGGCTCCCCGCCAATCGCATCGTCACCGCCGGCCACCACCCCGCCGTCTGGAACGCCGCCACCGGCCAGCTCATAGCTCGCCTAACCCCCGAACGCGAAGAAATGGCCATGGGACCCATCCTCATCCACCCCACTCGCCAGCTCATCTTCATCGGCAGTCAGGACGGCGGCATCCGAGCCTTCCACCTCACCGATTACCACCAGACCGCCGCCTCGCCCCGCACCCCCGACTGGGTCGAAACCATGGCCCTCAGCCCCACCACCGATTGGATCGCCTACGCCCAGCGCGGCAAAACCGTCCGCTGGTGGACCCCCGCCACCAACGAACACCGCGAATGGCCCAACACAACCACAACCTCCACCCTAGCCTTCACCCCCCAAGGCCTCCTCCTCACCGGAACCGCCGCCGGCCGCGTCGAAGAATGGGACCCCGCCACCCGCGCCCGCACCCGGGTCTGGGAGTTATCGAGCGCACAGGCGCGGCCCAACGGGCCAGCGTCCGTTGTGCGCGATTAGGGAAGGAGCGCACAGGCGCGGCCCAACGGGCCAGCGTCCGTTGTGCGCGATTAGGG
>JAFLBB010000135.1 GCA_017304135.1 Acidobacteriota bacterium
GGCGGATGGGAAGATGCGGCGGGTGAGCGAGGCGGGGATTGGTCCATCGTCGCCGGCGGTGACGGCGCGTGGGCGGCGGCTTGCGTATGTGACGCGGGTGGCGGACACCAACATCTGGCGGGCGACGCTGAGCGGGGGGAAGGGAGTGGATGTGGCGGCGGTGACGACGGCGGTGCAGATGGACACGGGGCCGAGGATCTCACCGGACGGGCGTTGGATGGCGTGGCGCAGCGCGACGAGCGGTAACGATGAGGTGTGGGTGTCGCGGGCCGATGGCAGCGAGGCGCGGCAATTGACACGGATGAACGGGCCGATTACGGGAAGCGCGCAGTGGTCGCCGGACGGGCAGCGGATCGTGTTTGAGTCGAGGCCGGCGGGGAATGCGGATCTGTTTGTGATGGAGGCACGCGGCGGGGGGACGATGCGGCCGTTGACGTCGGAGAAGTCGAACGAGGTGTTGCCGAGCTATTCGCGGGATGGGAAGAGTGTCTACTATTCGACAGACCGCGCGGGGGTGTGGGAGGTGTGGCGGATGGAGGTGGAGAGTGGCGAAGAGAGGAAGGTAGCCGGGGCGGGGGCGTTCGCGGCGGTGGAAGGGGTGGATGGGAAGTGGGTGTATTTCACGCGGCAGAGCGGCGAGGCGGGCATCTGGCGTGTGCCGGTGGGCGGGGGCGCCGAGGAGCGGTTGACGGATGAGTTGGCGGGGCGGTTGTGGGGGCAGTGGGCGTTGTCGGCCAAGGGGTTGTTCTACGCCGTGTTTGATGTGGCGGGAGGGCGGCGGGCGATCCGGCGGTTGGATTTGGCGACGCGCACGGTGACCGATGTCGTGGCGTTGGCGAAGCTGCCTGTGCAGTACGACAGCGGGATGAGCGTGGCGGCGGATGAGAGCTGGATTGCGTGGGCGCAGTTGGACACGGCGGGGAGCAGTGTGTATGTGGTGGACGGGTTCCGCTGAGGCGGGGCGTTGGAGTGGGCGGCAGTGCGGCAGTTCGCTAAACTGGAAGGACTCCCATGTCTTCGACCGAACTGATGGTGCCCGCCGAGGTATTTGCCACGTATGAGCCTGTGATTGGCCTTGAGGTGCACGTGCAACTGGGCACGAACACCAAGATCTATTGCGGGTGTCCTACGGGCTTTGGCGCGCCGCCGAACACGAACGTGTGTCCGGTGTGCCTGGGGATGCCGGGGGCGCTGCCGGTGTTGAACCGGAGCGTGGTGGAGTATGCGGTGAAGGCTGGGTTGGCGCTGAACTGCACGGTTCGCAACGAATCGATTTTCGCGCGCAAGAACTATTTTTATCCGGACCTGCCGAAGGGCTACCAGATTTCGCAGTATGACCGGCCTGTGGCCGAGCACGGGTTCATCGACATCTTCGTGAACGAGACGCACAAGCGCATCGGCGTGACGCGGGCGCACCTGGAAGACGATGCCGGGAAGAGCATTCACGACGGGTATCGCGATTCGGACCTCTACACCTACGTCGATTTGAACCGCACGGGGACGCCGCTGATTGAGATCGTCTCCGAGCCGGACATTCGCAATTCGGATGAGGCCTATGCGTATTTGACGGAGCTGAAGCAACTGATGCAATTCATCGGCGTTTCCGAGTGCGATATGGAGAAGGGCCAACTGCGCTGCGACGCCAATGTGAGCGTGCGCAAGCGGGGGGCGGAGAAGTTTGGAACGAAGGCGGAGGTGAAGAACGTCAACTCGTTCCGCTTTGTGAAACTGGCGCTGGATTACGAGATTCAGCGGCAGATCGCGCTGATTGAGTCGGGCGGCAAGGTGGTGCAGGAGACGCGGCTGTACAGTCCGGACACGGGCGAGACGTATTCGATGCGTTCCAAGGAAGCGGCGCACGACTACCGCTACTTCCCGGAGCCGGATCTGCTGCCGCTGCGGATTTCCGACAAGTGGTTGGGGGAGATCCGGTCGACGATGCCGGAGCTGCCGCCGGCCAAGCGGGCGCGGTTTGTGGAGCAGTATGGGATTCGCGAGTATGACGCGCAGGTGCTGACGCTGACGCGGGAGATGAGCGAGTATTTCGAAAAAGCGGCCGAGGTTTCCGGTGATGCGCGGACGGCGGCGAACTGGGTGATGGGCGACCTGGCGGGGGCGTTGAAGGCGGAGGGCAAGGAGATCACGGAGTCGCCGGTGACGGCCGAGAAGCTGGGTGAGCTGGTGGCGTTGATCAAGAAGGGCGAGATCTCGGGCAAGCTGGCCAAGGAGATCTTCCCGAAGATGTGGTCGACGGGCGATGGAGCGGCGGCGATTATGGACCGCGAGGGGTTGCGGCAGATTTCGGACACGAGCGCGCTGGACGCGATTGTGGATGAGGTGTTGGCGAAGAATCCGGCGCAGGTGGAGCAGTACAAGGGCGGCAAGACGACGGTGATCGGGTTCCTGGTGGGGCAGGTGATGAAGGCGTCGCGCGGGCAGGCCAATCCGCAGATGGTGAACGAGCTGCTGAAGAAGAAGCTGGACTAGTACGCGGGCGGGCTGGTTTGGGGCCCGATCCAGGGGCTGTTCCGGAACCGCTGGGCTATCCTCAATCGCGCGGGTGGTGTCTACGCTTAGCGTGGATGCACCTGACGAATCCGTTTTACAAGCTGGGAGTGGCGCTCCTTCTGTTGAGCCTGTTTGTGCTGCCGCTGCTGCGGGGCACACTCTGAGGAGCTGGGTGTGATCGAATGGCTGCATGGAACAGCCTTTTGTGTACCTGAAGAATTTGGCGTCTGAGGCTCATGTTCCCCCGGATGGGATTCTGAGCCGGACGCTGCAGAACGATGAGCGGACGAAGGTGATTCTGTTTGGGTTTGCGCCTGGGCAGGAGCTGTCGGCTCACCACGCGCCGTTTCCGGCGATGGTGCAGTTTGTGGAAGGGGAAGCGACGCTGCGGTTGGGGAATGAAGAGATGGAAGCAGTGGCGGGGACGTTTGCCTATATGAGTCCCAACCTGGAGCATGGCATCAAGGCCAAGACGAAGGTGGTGATGCTGCTGACGCTGGTGAAGGGAGCGGCGGCGGCGGGGTGAGGGCTGCGCTTAGGCGGTGGCGCGGAGCATGGGGGGCTCGACGGTAAAGGCCTTCGGTTCGCGCCAGGGCTGGAAGCGGTAGCCGACGCCGAAGATGGTTTCGATGTACTGTTCGCCGTAGTCGCCGAGTTTGCGGCGGAGGCGGCGGATGTGGACGTCGAGGGTGCGGGTGCGGATGTCGGGACCATAGCCCCATACGTTGCGCAGAAGGACACCGCGCGGGACGATCTCACCGGCGTTGGCTGTGAGGGTGGACAGCAGCTCATATTCCTTGCGGGTGAGCGTAATGGCGCGGCGGTCGACCCAGAGTTTAGCGAGGGCGAAATCGACAACGCAGTGGGGATCCTGGTAGAGGCTGGTGGACATCATCATGGCAATTTCGATAGTAAGGCGTGTTGCGACAAAGGTCGTTCGGAAGTTGTGAAAGATTTGTAAAAAGCGGGGGGCGCTGCCCTATACTTTGCAAATGAACGCTTGCTCATTGCTTCGTGTGGTGTTAGGGGTTGTTCCGGTTTTCCTGCTTTCGGCGCAATCGGTGGTGATGCCCACGGATTTGCACCGCATCCGGAGCATTACGGGGCTGGATGTGACGGCGGACGGTACGAAGGCGGTGTTCCTGGTTCGCTCGATCGAGAGTGAGGAGTATCGGAACCGAATCTACTCCGTTGGGCTGACGCCTGGGGCTGTGCCGGTGGCGTTGACGCATGGGGACCGTAACGATGCGAGCCCGGCGGTGAGTCCGAATGGAGAGTGGGTGGCGTTTCTGCGGCGTGATCCGGCGCCGAGGGGGCGCCTGCAGGCGTGGGTGATGCCGCTGGCGATGCCGGGTGAGCCGCGGATGATGACGGAGCTGGAGTTTGGCGTGGCGGAACTGGCATGGCGGCCGGATTCGAAGGCGCTGCTGGTATCGTCGAACCTGCCGTTGTCGAAGATTGAGGGTAAGCCGCCGTTTCCGGCCGAGCGCGCGGGGCGGGATTGGAAGGATGTGCCGGAGGGGACGAAGGCCAATGCGGATGGGACGCTGGCTGAGCTGCGGGCGTGGCTGGAGGGGAATGCGGCGAAGGACAATCCGTTTGTCATTCACCGGCTGACCTTTCAGGATGAGGAGTCGCTGCGGCGGGAGATGACGATTGCGAACCTCTATACGGTGGAGTTGGAGTCGGGGGCGGTGAAGGCGCTGGGGCATGGGTTTGAGCCGCGGTTGCAGTTCACCTATTCGCCGGATGGGAAGAAGATCGCGTATGCTTCGCTGCCGGATTTCAGTGTGCATCCGGACCGGTTTGGCTCGATTCCTTCGCAGCGCAGCGCGGTGTTTGAGATGGCGGCTGACGGCAGCGGGCGGCGGGCGGTGTGGACGGGGAATGTGAATGCCACGCGGCCGAGGTATTCGCCCGACGGGCGGTTCTTGTATTTTCTCTCGAGGAACCTGGAGCGGGCTTATGGTTCGCAGGCGAAGGTGGTGCGGATTGCGCTGAACGGGGGTAGTGCGGTGACGGGGAAATGGGCGTCGAGCGTGGGTGGCTTTGTGCCGCTGGCCGATGGGGCGGCGTTGATCGGCGGGCCGTGGCAGGGCGGGTTTCCCGTGCTGCGTGAGGAGTTCGACGGGAGCGCGCCGAAGCCGGTGATTGATGCGCCGGCGGGTGTGCAGGCGTTTGAAAGCGCGGGCGGGCGGCTGGTGTATGCGCTAACGTCGCCGGAGAATCCGAGCGAGTTGTTTGTGCGCGAAGCGAACGGGGAGACGCGGCGGCTGACGGAGTTGAACACGGGCTGGCTGAAGGGCAAGACGCTGGCCAAGCCGGCGGAGCATTGGATCACGCGGCCGGATGGGACGCGGGTGCAGATGTGGATCATGCGGCCGGTGGGGTTCCGGGCGGGGGTGAAGTCGCCGTGGGTTTTGGATATGCATGGTGGTCCGGCGGCGATGTGGGGGCCGGGGGAGGCGTCGATGTGGCACGAGTTTCAACTGTTCTGCGCGCGTGGGTATGGGGTGGTGTATGCGAATCCGCGCGGGTCGGCCGGCTATGGCGAGGAGTTTCAACGGGGGAATTTTCGAGATTGGGGGACGGGGCCGGCGGGGGATGTGCTGGCGGCGCTGGACGAAGCGCGGAAGCTGATACCGGAGATCGATGGCGAGCGGTTGTTTCTGACGGGCGGTTCGTATGCGGGCTATTTAACGGCTTGGATTGTGGGGCATGACCAGCGGTTTCGTGCCGCGGCGGCGCAGAGGGGCGTGTATGACCTGCGAACGTTTTATGGCGAGGGCAATGCGTACCGGCTGGCGCCGGAGGCGATGGGAGGGTTGTTTTGGGAGGCTGAGGCGCGGGCGGTGTATGAGCGGGAGTCGCCGATCAATTATGTGGAGAAGATCCGGACGCCGCTGCTGATCCTGCATGGGTCGGCGGATTTGCGGACGGGAGTGACGCAGAGCGAGATGCTGTACCGGGCGTTGAAGGCGCTGGGGCGGGAGGTGGAGTATGTACGGTATCCGGGCGTGGGGCACGAGTTGACGCGGAGCGGTCCGCCCGTGCCGAGGCTGGACCATGCGATGCGGATTGTGGAGTTCTTTGAGCGGTGGCGGTGAGGATGTGAGCCGCTATTTGCGCCAGAAGGCGGGGATGAAGATGACGAGGGCGGTGTAGAACTCGAGGCGGCCGGCGATCATGGCGGCGGAGAGGATCCACTTGGCGAGGGCGGACATGTGGCCGTAGTTGTCGGCGGGTCCGACGGTGCCGAAGCCGGGGCCGATGGAGAACATGCAGGCGGTGACGGAGGAGATGCTGGTGACCAGGTCCTGACCGGTGGCGGCGACCAGGAGCGAGGCGCCGATGTGGAAGGTGAGGGCGAGGTAGACGAGGTTGAGGAAGCTCTGGACGGTTTTCTCGGGCATGGCCTCGCCGCCGATGAAGATGGCGAAGACGCCGCGGCGTTCGACCATTTTCTTAAACTCGCGGTGGATGACTTCGAACAGGAGCAGGAGGCGGGCCATTTTGATGCCTCCGGCGGTGGAGCCGGTGCAGCCGCCGACGAACATGAGAGCAAAGAGAACAACTTGCGCGACATGGGGCCAAACCTCGAAGTCGTGTGTGGCGAAGCCAGTGGTGGTGCTGATGGAGGCGACCTGGAATAAGGCCTCACGGAAGGCCTTTTCGTAGCCGATGTGGCCGCGGGCGAGGAGGCTGATCCAAACGACGAGGGTGGAGGCGGCGATCAGGAAGAGGTAGCCGCGGAGTTCGGCATCGCGCCAGAAGCGCGCGGCGCGCCGCTCAATGAGGAGCATGTAGTGGCGCGTGAAGTTCATGGCGGCGATCAGCATGAAGACGGCGATGACGTATTCGATGTAGGGGCTTGAGAAGCCGCCGACGCTGGCGGTGCGGGTGGAGAAGCCGCCTGTGCCGAGTGTGGAGAAGGTATGGCAGAGGGCTTCGAACCAAGTCATGCCGCCGGCTTTGAGAAGGAGGACGAGCACTACGGTCATGAGGAAGTAGATCCGCCAGAGGGCCATGGCGGTTTCGGCGATGCGGGGCTTCAGCTTTTCTGACTTGGCGCCGGAGAACTCGGCGCGGTAGAGGTGGACGCCGCCGACGCCGACCAGGGGAAGGATGGCGATGCCGAGGAGAACGACGCCCATGCCGCCGATCCAATGGGCGAAGTGACGCCAGAACTGGACCGAAGGCGGGAGCACTTCGACCTGAGCGAGGACGGTGGCGCCGGTGGTGGTGAAGCCGGAGGCGGCTTCAAAGACGGCATCGGCGAAGGTGGGGTAGTGGGGAGTGAAGTAGAAGGGCAAACCGCCGAGGACGGCGGCGGCGGCCCAGAGGACAACGACGAGGAGGATTCCTTCGCGTACGGCAAGCTCAGAGCGCGGTTTTTCACCGGCGGAGCGAAGAGCGAGTCCGACGGCGGCCATGATGAGCAAAGTGTAGCCGCAGGGGCGGAGGTCGTCGCCATAGAGGAGCGCGACGAAGAGGGGGACGAGGAGAGTGGAGCCGAGCAGGAGGATGAAGAGGCCGGCGATGAAGGCGACGGCGCGGAAGCGCATCAGGGGCGTCCCTTGACGCGGTCAGCGAGGAACATGTGCTCCAGTTTGGGGACGACATGTTCGAGGGCGAAGAAGATGACGCGGTCGCCGGCTTCGATTTGGGCGCTACCGCGGGGGATGAGAGTTTCGCCATTGGGGCGGGCGATGGCTCAGATGATGCAGCCTTCGGGGAGCTTGAGGCTGCGCAGCGGGCAGCCGACGTACTTGGAACTGGCGGTGGCGACGAGTTCGATGGCCTCGGCCTCTTCCTGGCGGAAGGTGGTGACGGACTGGACGCGGCCTTTGCGGACGTAGCGCAGAATGCCATCGACGGCGGCAACGCGGGGGCTGACGGTGGTGCTGATGCCGAGGCGCTGGGCCATGGGCAGGTAGTTGAGGCGATTGACGAGGGCGGCAACCTTTTTCACGCCGAGGCGGCGGGCGAGGAGGGAGGCGATGATGTTGTCCTCGTCGTCATTGGTGAGCGCGAGGAAGGCGTCGGCGCCTTCGATGTGCTCGTCGACGAGGGTTGCCTCGTCGGTGCCGTCGCCGTGAACAACGATGGTTTTGCGCAACAACTGAGAGATCTTTTCGCAGCGTTCGAGATTGCGCTCGAAGAGTTTGACGGTGACGCCCTGGGCTTCGAGGTCGCTGGCGATCTGGATGCCTACTTGTTTACCGCCGAGAATGAACACGCGGTCGAGGGAGGGCTGTGGGGTGATGCCCATGAAGCGGAAGTCTTCGTCGAGATCGGAACGCCGCGTGATGATGAAGACGTGATCGCCCTCGCGCAGCACGTCGCCGCCGTGGGGGATGATGACCTGGGAGCCGCGGAAGATCATGGCGATGAGGGAATTCTCGGGGGGACCGGCGCGGTCGAGTTCCTCCATGGTCTTGCCGACGGCCCAGTGGGAGGCGTCGAGCATGAGGCCGAAGACTTTGATCTCGCCGCCGGCGAAATCGATGATGTCGGAGACGCCGGGGAGACCGAGGACGGGGAGCATGCGGCGGACCATTTCCGATTCGGGGTGAATCAGATGGTCGATGCGAAGTCCAGCGGCGGAACAAACCTGCTGCCACTCGTGGATTTCGTGGGTGCGCACGCGGGCGATTTTGGTGATGGTAGGGGCTTCGGCCTGGGCGATGAGGCAGGCGAGGAGGTTGGCTTTGTCGTCGTCGGTGACGGCGATGAGGAGGTCGGTGTCGCTGACGCCCGCTTCGCGCATGGTGCGGACGCTAGTGGCGCTGCCGCGGTGGACGCGGGCATCGAGGGAATCCTCCAACTCCGCGCAGCGGTCGGGGTTCTGTTCAATGAGGATGACCTCGTTGCCTTCAAAGGCAAGGCGGCGGGCGACCAGGGCGGCGACCTCACCGCCGCCGGCGATTAGAACACGCATGCGAATCGTGAGGCTATCACGGAGTAGGCCAGGGGGAAAGCAGACGGAGAGTCATTCGATGACGTAGGGTCCGGGCTTGTCGAGGGTGAGGTAGCGGCCGTCTTTGTCTTCGGCGTCGAGGCGATAGCTGACCATGCGGGCCTGGGAGTTTGTTTGGGCTTCGAGGACGCCTTCCTCGCCGGGTCCGACGGTGAGTTTGGTGACTTCGATGCTGCGGCGGGAGATGAGCTTGTCGTCGGCATCGAGGAATTCGAAGAAGAGGATGATGCCTTTGAAGGAGTGATCGGAGCCGTTGCGCACAACGCCGTCAAAGACAATCATGCTTTGTTCGCGGCGGACGTCCATCTTTACGACGATGAGATCAGGCCCGGACCCCTCCTTGCTCTTGGGCTTCTTCTTCTGGGGAAACGCACAAAGAACGATCAGGAAGGCGAGCAGCAGCACGCGCTTCATGGAACGAGTGTAGCAAGGGCGGGCCGGACAATCAGAGACGAGGGGGGTGGGCGGGGCGGAGATGAGGCGTGCGGCGGCTTGCTATCCTTTTGCCATGATTTCCCGTCGAAACTGGTTCCTTTCCTCAGCCGCGCTGGCAGCGGCCGCGCCCAGCCAGGCGCAAACGGCGAGCGGAAGATTCGTCTCGATCTCCTCAAGCAACGGCCTGCGGGCGGTGACGCTGGCGGTGACGCTGATGAAGCAGCGCAACTATGACACGCTCGATGCGGCCATTTCCGGCGTGAACATTCAGGAAGAGGATCCGGAGGACAACTCGGTGGGCTATGGCGGGCTGCCGAATGAAGAAGGGATTGTCGAACTGGACGCGAGCGTGATGCACGGGCCGACGCGGCGGGCCGGTTCGGTGGCTTCGATCCGCGGGATCAAGACGCCGTCGAAGATCGCCAAGCTGGTGATGGAGCGGACGGACCACATCATGCTGGTGGGCGAGGGGGCGCTGCGGTTCGCCAAGGCGCACGGGTTCAAGGAAGAGGAGCTGCTGACGGAGAAGTCGCGCAAGGCGTGGCTGATCTGGAAGGAGTCCCTGCGCGATGGGCGGGGGCATGGCAATTGGGGGCCAGGGTTGGATGCGCCGGGCGAGGCAGGTCGTGAGGCGCCGGAGGCTTGGCTGCGGGAGCGGTATCCGAATGAGAGTCCGGAGTTTCTGGCGTGGGCATGGGAGGTGGCGACGCACCCGATCACGGGTACGATCAATTGCCTGACGCTGAATGGCAAGGGCGAGATGTCGGGCGTTACGACGACGAGCGGGCTTTCGTGGAAGCTGCCGGGGCGTGTGGGTGATTCGCCGATCATCGGTGCGGGACTGTTTGTCGACCAGGATCATGGCGCGGCGGGCTCAACGGGGCGCGGCGAGGAGAACATCCGCGTGGCCGGGGCGCACACGGTGGTGGAGAACATGCGGCACGGCATGAGCGCGAAGGAGGCGGTAACGGATTGCTTGAAGCGGGTGGCGCGCAACTACAATAACGACCGGAAGAAGCTGGAGCAGTTTGATCTGAACTTCTATGCCTTGCGGAAGGACGGCGATTTCGCGGGCGGCTCGCTGTGGAATGGCAGCTATTCGCGCGGGCAGTTCCGGCCGCGGCGGTTTGCGGTGAATGTGGACGGCACGGCGCGGTTGGAAGATTGCATTTACCTGCTGGAACGGAAGGCGTGATTATGAGACTCACAGCGAAGCTCACAGCGGGCCTGTTGCTGGCTACGGCGGCGTTGGCGCAGAACCCCGATGCCAATTACGACGAGGAGAAGGTGGGCGCGTACCAGCTGCCTGATTTGTTGGGCGGGGCGAAGTCAGCGAAGGAGTGGAAGGAGAAGCGGCGGCCGGAGATCGTGCGGCTGTTTGTGGAGGAGATGTTCGGCGTGGCGCCGGGCAAGCCGAAGAACATGAGCTTCGAGGTGGTGGAGCGCGGCGAGGCGTTTGGTGGGAAGGCGGAGCGGACGCAGGTGCAGGTGGCGTTCGATAAGGGACCAAACGCTCCGAAAATGGAAATTTTACTCTATCTGCCGGCGGGGGCAATAGGCAAGGTTCCGGTTTTTCTTGGGCTGAATTTCCAGGGCAACCATGCGGTGACCGACGATGCGGCGGTGCGGGTGACGCAATCGTGGATGCGGAATGCACCGGGGAACAAGTCGGATGAGTCGAAGCGCGGGGCGGCGAAGTCGCGTTGGGACATTGATGCGATTCTGGCGCGTGGCTACGGGTTGGCGACGATCTACTACGGCGACATCGACCCGGACTTCGACGATGGATTTCAGAATGGTGTGCATCCGCTGTTCTACAAGCCGGGGCAGACGAAGCCTGGGGAGAACGAGTGGGGTTCGATTGGGGCGTGGGCGTGGGGGTTGTCGCGGGCACTTGATTATTTGGAAACGAATCCGCGCGTGGATGCGGAGCGCGTGGCTGTGATGGGGCATTCGCGATTGGGGAAGACGTCGCTGTGGGCGGGGGCGATGGACGAGCGGTTTGCGCTGGTGATTTCGAACGACTCGGGGGCGGGGGGTGCGGCGCTGAGCCGGCGCATCTATGGCGAAGAGGTGCGGCATCTGAATAAGAGCTTTCCGCACTGGTTTGATGGGAATTTCAAGAAGTACAGATCAAACGAGACGGCGCTGCCGTTTGACCAGCACATGCTGATCGCGTTGATGGCGCCGCGGCCGGTGTATATTGCGAGCGCGGTGGAGGACAAGTGGGCTGATCCCAAGGGCGAGTTCCTTTCTGGGATGCATGCGACGCCGGCTTACAAGCTGTTCGGCAAAGAGGGCATGCCGGCGGCGGAGATGCCGGGGATTGAGCAGCCGGTGATGGGGACGATCGGGTATCACGTGCGGCGAGGCAAGCATGATGTGACGTCGTATGACTGGGAGCAGTATCTGAAGTTCGCGGACATGCACCTGAAGGCGAAGTAGCGCCTACGGGGGCGTGATGCGATTGGAGCCCACGCGCGTGACGAGTGTGCGGGCGAGTTCCATATCGGCCTGGGGCGTGGTGAGGGAGACGACGTGGAACCACTGCGATTGCACGCGCGCGTCGTCGGCGTCGATCAGGACGTAGCCGCGGCGGAAGAGGTTGACGTATTTCACGTGCGGGTGTGTGGCCTCGACGAAGCGTTGGAGAATGCCGGCTTGCGTGCCTTCGGCGATGCCGGGTGAGGTGATGCCGGGGGCGACGAATTCGACGGCGAGGGGGGCGGAGTTGGGCTGGAAGGGATCGATGGCGATTTCGTTGGCCCAGGAGGAGTGGATGTCGCCGGAGAGTACGACGACGTTGGGGATGGCGTTGGCGGCGATGAATTCCAGCAGGCGGTTGCGCGAGGCGGGGTAGCCGTCCCACTGGTCGGGGTTGAGGGGCGAGCCGTCGGTGTTGCGGAGCTGGCCCATCATGACCTGCTGGCCGATCATGTGCCAGAGCGCGCCGCGTTCGACGGAGGCGGCGAGTTCTCGTTGGAGCCAGAGCTCCTGATGATGGCCGAGGATGGAGCGCGAGGGGTCGGCGAGCTGCGGGCTGGAGGCGGGGAGTTGGGCGGAGCGTCCGGCGAGGCGGGCGTCGAGCATGATGAGGGTGGCGAGGGAGCCGAAACGGAAAGAGCGGTAAATGTTTCCGTCGAGGAAGGGCTGTTCGCGCACGGGGAGCCACTCGTTCCAGGCTTGGAGGGCGACGGCGCGGCGGACGGACCAGGGGCCTTCGGTGGCGGGATCGTGGTTTTCGGCGCCGTCGGTGTAGGAGTTGTTGGCGGTTTCGTGGTCGTCGTAAACGATGATCCAGGGGTGGAGGCGGTGGGCTTCCTGTAGGTCGGGGTCGGTGCGGTATTGGGCGTAGCGCTGGCGGTAGTCGGAGAGGGTGATGAGTTCCTTGTCGGGGATGGGGGCGCGGCCGAGGGCAGCGCCGTCGCCGTAGTCGCCGTTGGCGTACTCATAGAAGTAGTCGCCGACGTGGATAACGGCGTCGAGGTCGGGTTGCGCGGCGATGTGGCGATAGGCGTGGAAGTAGCCGTAGGGGAAGTTGGCGCAGGCGGCGAGGGCGAGGCGGAGGCGGGGCGTGGCACCGATGGGGAGGGTGCGTGTGCGACCGATGGGGGAGAGGGCGTTGGCGGAGGCGAATTGGTAGTAGTAGGTGGCGCCGGGTTCGAGGCGGGTGACGTCGACCTTGACGGTGAAGTCGAAGGCGGCGGAGGTGGAGGTGAGGCCGCGCTGGAGGATGGGGTCCATGGTGGGGGAGCGCGAGAGGGACCATTCGACGGGCAGGAGGGCGGGGGCGGGTTCGGCGGGAGTGAGGCGGGTCCAGAGGAGGACGCGGTCGCCGAAGTCCCGCACGCCCGCGTCGATGAGCATCACGCGCATGCGGTCGAGCGCGTAGCCCTTCGCGATGCCGCCGAAGCCGATGGCCATCCCCTTGCGCCCCAGGCGTATCGTGCGCGCGCCGGGGTT
>JAFLBB010000136.1 GCA_017304135.1 Acidobacteriota bacterium
GGCGCTAGCCCGGGCGCACCGGGCGCACCCGGCGCCGCCCGGCGCCACCTTTTTTCGGACCACGTGAGCGGATTTGGACAGGCATTCCGCTTGTACCTATGAGAACCAGGAGGAATCAGACATGGGATTGAATGAACGGCGCAAGATCAAGGAACTGCAGGAGACAACGTTTCCCGAGCGCGTGAAGGAGATCGAAGAGATCACCGGCGTGGCCATCCCCTATGAGGTGGATTGGGAAAGCATGGCCGACGACGCCGAGGCGCTGCGGTTCATCGACAACATCAGCTGCCACCGCCTGAACATGGCCCTGCGCGTCATCTGCGCCGACCAGATGGGGAAGGAAGCTGTCCGCGACGGCCTGACGCTGGTGAAGCTGAAGAACGTCAAGGAGACCAGCGAGATGAAAATGGACTTCTCCGGCGGCGTGCTCGAAATGCACTGTGCCTACGCCCAGGGCACCACCGGCATGTTCAGCGACAACGCCATCCGCCAGTTGCTCGAACAGAAACTGTAAGCCATGCCCGTTCCCGAAGAGCACCGCGCGGAGATCGAACGCTTTCCGCCGGTGCTGCTCGCGTTGATCCTGGCCGAACTCGCGGCCGGCAACCACATCATGGAGATCGGCCACACCTTCCCGGCGGCGCCCGTCGGGGCCTACGTGCTGCTCAACGCGCCCGTCACCACGCGCCCGCGCGCCAAAGACGCCGACATCGACTTCTACGACTACGGCACGTCTCACCATTCCGGCCGCTTCACCGACAAGACCCGGCACTTCTTCGTCCTCGAACCGCCGCACCCGCCCCCGCCTCCACCCGACATGGACGCCATCCGCGCGGCCATGAACCCGCCGCCGTTTGAACCCGTGCGGGAGTACGACTCCACCTTGTACGAACGCTTCCGCAAGAGCATGTGGATCGACTATGACAAGTGGCGCGAGGGCGAAGGCTACGACCTGGACGCCATCCGGCAGGCGGACAAGTATGACGTGAGGGGCATCGAGCGGCTCGTGCTGCAACACTCCCCACGCGACTGGCGCGACGTCGAGGCCATGGCCGCGCTTGGCACGGAGAACTGCATCGCCGAGATGAAGGCCATCCTCAAAGGCCGCGACTTTCAGCTCAAACAGGCCGTGGAACAGTACGCGCCGGAGTTAGTCACAAAGAAGACGCGAACCGCAACGCTCGTCAAGGCGCTCAACGAGGGCGTCATCTATGGAGGCCTCACGCAGGCGCTCGACACGCTGCCTGAGTTTCATCCGCCCGAGGCGATGAAGGCGCTGTTTCGCGGCGCGCTCTCTCGCGAAGGCGACGTGGCCGTCCACTTCGCGGCCATGCTCTATTACTTGCACGGCAAGGCCAAGGTGCCGTTCGACTGGGATCACCGGCCCTTCTTCCTCGAATTCCACGCGCCGGTTGGCCCGGAGCGCGAAGCGCTCTTCCGCGAACTCTGCGCGCGCATCGGCGTCGATCCCACGCCCTATTTGAAGGCACGCTGAGCCGGCGAGGCGCTCAGAACCGCCAGCGCAGCGAGGCCTGCATTGAGCGCGGCCCGCCGGTCTGGAAGTTCGGGCTGAGGCCGCTCGCGGGCGTCCCCGTGCCCAGCATCACGTTCAACATCGACGACGACTGGCCGAACAGCGGGCTGGCCAGGAAGCGCACCGGATCGCCGAACTGGGCGTTGTTGAACACGTTGAACGCATCCAGCCGGAACTGCAGCCGCTGCCGCGCGCCGAACGCGAACTCGCGGCTCAGCGAGAGATCGGTTTGCGCCATGCCCAATCCGGCAATCGCATTGCGGCCCAGTGTGCCCTGCCTCACGCCGCCTGGCTCCACAAAGGCGGCGCGGTTCAGCTCACGGCCGCCCGGTGAGCCCGCACTGGCGATCCACAGCGGAGCCCCGGCCACCAGATCGGGCCGGAAGATGTTCGCAAACGACGCCCCCATGGCGGCTTCGGCAAGCTGCACGTTGATGGGGAACCCGGTGCGCGCGCGGAAGAAGCCTTGCATCGACCACGCGCGCAGCAGCGGCGAATGGCGCGTGCCGCTCTCGGCGCGGAAGGCCGCGCTCAGGGCGTGGCGCGCATCGAAATCCGACGAGCCGTAATCGTTGCGCGGCGCATAGCCATCGCCGGCCCAGTGCAACATGGAGTCGGTGGATGCGTTGTCGAGCGAGTGCGACCAGCTATAGGAAACCACCGCCTGCAGGTGGCGCGACATGCGGCGGCGCAGTTGCACCTGCAAGCCGTGATAGTTTGATTCGCCGCGGTTGGTGAGCTCAGCCGAGCGCACCAGGTTCGACCCCAGCGCGCCATCCACCTCGCGGCGCAACAGCAGGCGTCCGGCCGAGCCCACATAGGCCATCGAGAGAACATTGGAGCCGTTCAGCGAGCGCTCCAGGGAGGCATTCCATTGCCACACTTTGGGCAGCCGCAGGTCGGCCGGAAAGCCATAGCTGATGAGCGAGCGCATCGATCCGGTGGTTTCCGGCAACGGGCTGGCCACCTGCCACAGCGTGAACGGAATGCCGTTCAACAGGTCGGAGGCCGCGGCCAGGCTCGAATCGAAATAGAGCCCGGCGCCGCCGCGCAGCACCGTCCGGCCTTCCTGATCGAGGCGGTAGGCTAGGCCCAGCCGCGGCGCGAAATTGGTGAGCCGGCTCTTCCACAACGGCGGATCGGCGCGCGGGCCAAACAGGTCAGACGGGCGGCGGTCGCGCTGGATCGGGTTCTGCGCCACCGGCGGCGGACCATACTCCCAGCGCACGCCCGGCGTCATCGTGAGCCGCGCCGTAGGCCGCCAGTTGTCCTGCGCAAACAGCGACAGCTCCTGCATGCCGATGCGGTTGGGCTTCAGTTCAGTCTCTGAGATCCAGAGGTTGCGCAGCGCCAGCAGGTCAGCCAGGCTGTCGGACATCACGGTAAAGATGTTGCCCGAAGCCGGACGCTGCGGAGTCATGCGCCGGTAGTCGCCGCCCAACTGCAACTGGTGCGAATCCCAGGCGATGGTCAGGTTTTCCACCAGGTTGATCTGCGGCTGGCGGTATTCGTTCTCCTGGCCCGACACGATCTGCCCCAGTCCGCTGGCGGCGAAACGGAACAAGGAACCGCAGTTGGTTTTGCTCGAGAACACCACCGAGGCCAACTCGTGAAACGCGCACTCGGCCAGCGGCTGCTGCTGCCTCCAGGCCGAGCTGGCCGAAGCACCGGTGGAGCTGAAGCGGAGGTCGTTCACAATGCCCGGCCCCAGCTGCCAGTTCCAACCAAGCGAGGCGGAGTGAAACTCGGCGCGCAACTGGTTCACCTGGGCGCTGCCGAAATCCGATTCCGAGGGCGTGCGGCTGACGCGGCCGAATAGCGTCATACGCTGCGTGAGCGCGTGGTCAATGCGCAGGCTCGTGCTCGACATGCCGGAGGGGCGGACGCTTTGGCCAATCCACTCGCCCGTGCCGTTGCCCAGGCTGGCCCCGTTGGCCTGTGGATAGAGAGTGAGCAGCGGCGCCGACCATGCCGGCGCGCTCTGGCGCATCTCCTCAAGCGGCACCGGCGTGCGCCATGTCGCCGGCTGGCGGAAGCGCAGCCATTCATAGGCGGCAAAGAAGAAGGTGCGGTCCTTCACCAGCGGGCCGCCGAGCGACCCGGCGAAGTTCGAAACACGATTGGGCGCCGTGCCCAACGCGTGGCGGTTGGCAAACCAGTCGTTGGCGCTGAAGCGCTCATGGCGGCCGTGGAAGGCGGCTGAACCGTGCAGTTCGTTGGTGCCCGAGCGCGTGCTCAGCGAGATTTGCGCGCCGGGCAGGCGGGCCAGCGTCGCGCCGGTGGTCGAGGTCTGGATGCGGAACTCTTCCAGCGCATCGAGCGTGACGAGGTTGTGAAAGCTGCCGAATGCCGTCATGCCGGGCAGCGTGCCGCCGGCCGGCTGCGCCGGTTGCCCGCCGCCCAGCACGCCCGTGTTCAGGCTCACGCCGTCGATGGTGAAGTAGTTCGCATTGGGCCGCTGCCCGCTGGCCGAGAACTGCCCGGCTTCCCCGCGCGTGGCCGGCGTGGCCAGCGTGCCGGGAGCCAGATCGAGCAGGCTCGCCAGCCCGCGCCCGTTGAGCGGCAGGCGGTCCACCCAATCGCGGTTCACCAGCGTGCCGATCGAGGCGTCTTCGGTCTGCAGCGGAGAAGCGCCGGACTCCACCGTGATCGTCTCCGACACGCTGCCCAGCAGCAGTTGGAAATCCACCTGCGCCGGTTCGCTCACATCCAGCTTCAGACGCGTGCGCACCACGCTGCGGAAACCTTCCTTGCGCACCAGCACTTTGTAATAGCCTGGCTGCAGCGAGGCCAGCGTGTAGCGGCCCTGCGAGTTGGAAAGGGCAAGGCGGCGAAAGCCGGTGTCTTCATTGACGATGGAGATGCTGGCGCCGCTGACGGCGCGCTCCATCGGGTCTTTCACCAGGCCGGTGAGGAAGGTGTACTGCTGGGCGTGCGCGGGCGCGGTGAGAAACCACACACCGACGATGGCCACCACGTACGTCCGGAGCATCGGCCTTCCTATTGTGACGCTATTCGCGCGATTCCGTTCCCTGATTTGCCATCTGCCGCCGCGCCAGCGTCTGCACCAAGGCCAGCCGCTCCAGCAGCCGCGACGGCAGTTGCCGCGCCTCACCGGCCGCCTCGCCGCCGCCAAAGAGCATCGAGACCGAGCGTTCCAGGGAATAGGAGGCCGCAAAGAGGTTGCGCTCGCCCTCCGTTGCGTTCCGCGCCGCGCCCATCGATTGCAACGCCGGGCCGAGCAGCCGGTCCAGTTGTGCGGCATGGGTGAGCAGGGCGTTCAGGTGGTCGCGTTCAATGGCCGTGAGCGTGCCCGCGCCGTTCGCCGGAAGTGCGCCCCCGCCGGAAGGGAAGCGTTCGCGAAGACGGCGAAGGGCATAGGCGCGGGCCATGAGGGCGTCGGCATGGTCGAGCGCTTCGGCGGCGATGTTGTCGACCATGGCGCGGCTGCCAAAGGCGCGCTCCAATTCAGCGGCCAGCGGCGATTCGCCCGACCGCAGCGTGGCCCGTGGCACAGCCGCCTCGGCCGGAGCCGCCGCCGGGTTGGAGAAGCGCACCTCCACCCGCGGCATCGCGGCCAGTTCCGAGGCGATCTCCTGCTGGCGTTCTTCGGCCAGGCCAACACCGCTCACGCGCACCTTGCCTTCGGCGCGGGTGACCTCCACCGGCTCGCCAAGGTCGGCGTTGAGGCGATGCAGCAGCGCCCACACCTTCAGCTCATCGGCATCGGTGGCAACCACGGCGGCTGCCGGCGAGGTCTCGGTTGGGTTCGTTTTGTCAAAAATCGTGGCCGGAGCGGCAGGCGCTTCCGCCGTGGCGGCCAGCGCGGGCGTGGCGTCGAGCTCGGTCACCTCCACCCACTCGTCATCCCGGAAGCGGAAGGTGCCCTGCACGGCATGCAGGTCGCCGCGGCGCAGGCGCATCGAGGCCTCGCGCAACTCGCCCGCGTAGGCGCGCGTGAGAATGCGGAAGCCGTCGCCGTCCTCGGAAACCACGTCTTCCTTCCGCTCCAACCTATCGCGCCATGCCCCAAACGAACGCGCGCTCAACGGGTCCTGCCAGTCGTAATTCGCCTTGGCGAACAGTTCGGCCACCGGACTCGGACCTCCGGCGGGCAGCAGCCGGGTGAAGCTCGCGCCGCGCGTGCGGATGCGCAGCCGCTTGGCTGCCTGCGGAGCTTTGCGTTCGGCGGCGGCGGCGCGTTGCAGCAATTCGGCGGCCTGCGCGGCGGGCGTATCGCGGAACAGTACGAAGGCCAGCAGCAGCGCCGCAGCCGCTCCGGCCGGAATGGCGATGCGCGGTTGGGCCACCTCGCCGAGCCAGCCGAGCGCCCTCCGCCACAGCGGCGGCGGCGCCATCGCGGCGTCGATGCGGTCCATCTGCGTGTAGATGTCTTTCCACGGTTCGGGCGGAGGCGGCAGATGCTCTTGGAGCACCGTGCGCCGGAACTCCACGCATGCGGCGATGGTCTGCTGGAGCCGGTCGTGCTCGGCGCGGCACTCCCAACAGGCTTCGAGATGACTTCGAACGCGGGCCGTCTCCGCAGGGGACAGCTCGCCATCGCAGTAGCGCATCAGCTGGTCTCCGTCGCAGTGAGATCGCTGTGTCTTGCTCATGGCTGGCCTTTCTTCAGCGCGGTTTGCAGACGCGCCAGGGCGCGCCTGAGAAACTCACCCACCGTCGACGGGCTGATGCCCAAGGCCTCGCCGATTTCCGGATAGCGCAGCCCTTCCATGCGCAGCAATAAACAACGCCGCTGCTGTTCGGAGAGCCCTTCGATGGCGTGATGAAGATTCGCCATTCGTTCGCGCTGTACCAGTCCTCGTTCGGGGTCGGGTTCGGCGGAGGTGAGTTTTTGTTCGAGTGCGGGGTCGAAGGCATGCGTGCGGTTTTGGTTCGTACGCACCTTCAATCCATAATTGTGGGCCACGCGGAAAATCCAGCCGCGGGGGTTTTCAATCTCCACGCCTTTCAGCAGCGTGGTGTAGAGCCGGAGGAAGACCTCCTGCGTCGCCTCCTGCGCCTGCGGGGGGTGAAGCCCGATCAGGAGCAGATAGCGGTAGACGTCGTCGCGAGCCTCTTCAAAGAGCTGCGCCACCAGTTGCTGGGCGCCGCCGGGTTGGCGGGCCGAGGTGATCGAGTTCAGTTTCGCGGCCAAGCTCAGAGACACCATCACGAGTAATCGACGCCATCCATCAACCCAAAGACCGGGCCACCGGCGGCCCGCCTACAGGGGTGTCCTTTATTTTCGCCCTTTGGGAAGCTCGCGTCGGGGTGTAGCCGATTCCGCCCCGGGCGGGTCTTTGCGGTGTACATGCAAACCGCTCCTGTTGCCGTCACCATCGTCACCTATAACAGCGAGTGGTACATCCGGGCGTGCCTCACCTCGGTGGTGGCGCTCGACCCGGCTCCGCGCGAGATTGTCGTCATCGACAACTGCTCGCGGGACGGTACGCGCGGCGTGCTGCGCGATTTCGCCGATCGCGTGCGCGTCCTCCACAACGCTGTCAATACCGGCTTTTGCGCCGCCCAGAACCAAGCCATCGCCATGACCAGCGCCGACTGGGTGCTCACGCTGAACCCCGATGCGCAGTTGGAGCCTGACTTCCTCGCCCGGCTGCTCGAAGAGGCCGAGGACCGGCCCGAGGTGGGCACGCTCTGCGGCCGCCTGCTCTCGCGCCACCGCGATCTCAGCCCCATCGAGCCGCCCGTGTTTGACTCCACCGGCATGGTGTTCAACGAGCAACTCCGCCACTTTGACCGCGGCTGGGGCGAGCCCGACGATGGCCGCTATGGCGCGGTCGAGGAGGTGTTCGGCGCCAGCGCCGCCGCCGCCCTTTACCGCCGCCGCATGATCGCCGAAATCGCCGATGGCGAGGATTTTTTCGACCCCGCTTTCTTTGCCTACCGCGAAGACGCCGACGTCGCCTGGCGCGCCCAGCTCATGGGCTGGCGCTGCCTCTATGTGCCGGCGGCCGTGGGCCATCACGTACGCCAGCTCCGCCCCGGCAGCCGCCGCGGAAACGCCCGCACGCTCAACATGCACTCGGTGAAAAACCGCTTTCTCATGCGCGTGAAGAACCTCACGTGGCCCGTCTGGCGGCTCTGCTGGCTGCCTGCACTGGCCCGCGACCTGACCGTGGTGGGCGGATGTCTCTTCGCCGAACCTTCCTCGCTGCCGGCCTTCTGGCACTTCGCCCGGGCGCTGCCCGCCGCGCTCCGCGAGCGCCGCCGCATCATGGCTCGCCTCGATCCCACCGCCGCGCGCATCGGCCACTGGTTCCACAGCGCTCCCGCTGAAACCGTTGAACCGGCAAGCCCGCCACGGCCCAAAGAAAATTTTGCGGCGGCTGTCGTTGATCCCCACGTGCGCGGGTCTTAGGCTTAGGACGCAGTAGCGCCGCGGCGGTTCGGGGGAGCAACCAGCATTTCCCTCCTCCCCCGCCGCGGGCTCAGCTTCGTCGTACACCGCATCCACTGACACGCCGCGGGATTCTACTTCCGGCGAATGGCGCGAATCGCGTAGAACGGCGTGAGCCGCTGGTCGCCCTGTGCCACCGCCGCCGCGCCGGACCCACTCGGCCCCGACGGCGCGACGTGAATGCGGCGCACCACATCCATCCCCTTCGTCACGCGGCCGAAGACGGCAAAGCCCTGCCCATCGGGATTGCGCTTGCCGCCGAAATCGAGCGACGGCTGGGCGCCGACGCAAATGAAGAAGCTGCTTGTGGCCGAGTCGGCATTGTCACCACGAGCCATCGAAAGCGCGCCGTCGGTGTGCAGCAGGCCGGTCTTCGAGGTGCGTTCGAGAGCGATGGGCGGGTAGGCGTCCTTCGTGCCGGGTTTGATGCCGGCCTGGATGACGTCGATCTTTACCGGCGACATCGGCTGGTTGTCGGGCTTGGAACGCACCGTGCGATAAAAGGCGCCGCCGAGGTAATGGCCCGCGTCGACGTAGCGGAGGAAGTTGGCCACGGTCACCGGCGCGCGGCGGTCGTCAAGCGTTGCCTCAATCACGCCCGCCTCGGTTTCAATGACGATGGCGATCTCGGCGCGCGCGGCCAGCGCGGCCAGCAACAGCGCCGCGGCGAGCTTCACGCCAGAATCGCTTTCACCGGCGCGGCCTTCTCAACGCCCGTCAAGCGCACATTGAGCCCCTGATAGCCATAGCTCAGCCGTTCGTGGTCGATGCCGAACAGGTGGAGGATGGTGGCCTGGAAGTCGCGCACGTGCACCGGGTCCTGCGTGATGTTGTAGCTGAAGTCGTCGGTCTCGCCATGGACGACGCCGCCTTTGATGCCGCCGCCGGCCATCCACAGCGAGAAGCAGCGCGGATGGTGGTCGCGGCCATAATCGGTGTCGGTGAGCTTGCCCTGCGAATAGACGGTGCGGCCGAACTCGCCGGCGAGGATGACGAGCGTGTCGTCGAGCATGCCGCGCTGCTTGAGGTCCTGGATCAGCGCGTAGCAGGGCTGGTCGATTTCCTTGCACTGGCTGGGCAGCACCTCGGGCAGGTTGCCGTGGACGTCCCAACCGCGGTGGTAGACCTGCACGAAGCGCACGCCGCGTTCGAGCAGGCGGCGCGACATGAGGCAGGTCTGCGCGAACGAGCCGGCCTTGCGCGCGTCCTCGCCATAGGCGCTCCAGGTGGAGGCGGGCTCTTTGGAGAGATCGGTGAGCTCGGGCACCGAAGCTTGCATGCGGAACGCCATCTCATATTGCGCGATACGCGTCTTGGTCTCCGGGTCGCCCAGCTTCTGGTAGTTGAGCTGGTTCATCGCGCCGAGTGAGTCCAGCATCTGGCGGCGCACGGTGGTGGGCACGCCGTCGGGGTTGCTGATGAACAGCACGGGGTCGCCGGCGCTGCGCAGGCCGACGCCGGAGTATTGGCCGGAGAGGAAGCCCGCGCTCCACAGGCGCGCCGAGATGGCCTGCACGTTGGCCCTGGGGTGATTGTGTTTGGCCTGCAGGACGACGAACGTGGGCAGGTCCTGATTCATCGAGCCGAGGCCGTAGCTGAGCCACGAACCGATGCAGGGGCGGCCGGCGATCATGGAACCGGTTTGGAAAAACGTAATGGCCGGTTCGTGATTGATGGCCTCGGTGTGCATGCTGCGGATGATGGCGATGTCGTCGGCCATCTTGCCGATGTTGGGCAGCAGGTCAGAGATCCAGGCGCCGGATTTGCCGTACTGCTTGAAGCCGAAGATGGAGGGCGCGATGGGGAAGCGGCTCTGGCCGCTGGTCATCGTGGTGAGGCGCTGGCCCTTGCGGATGGAATCGGGGAGGTCCTTGTTGAACCACTCCTTCATCTGCGGCTTGTAGTCGTAGGTTTCCATCTGCGGCGGCGAGCCGACGAGGTGGAGATAGATGCAGCGCTTGGCCTTGGGCGCGAAGTGGGGCAGGCCGGGCAGGCCGCCAATGGAGGGGCGGTCGGCGCTGGCGGCGTGCGAACGGTCGCCGAGCAGCGATGCCAGCGCCAGCGCACCGATGCCGCGCGCGCCGCGGCTGAAGAAGCGGCGGCGCGACTCCTCGCGGACCATCTCGCGGGCGATGGCGTCGATGGGATGACTGCCTTCGGCGAAGCGGCGATGCAGGGCGGCGTCGAGCGCGTGGGTGTGCGGCGAGTAGTGGCCTTCGTCGTCGGGCCTGAGCAGGTTCACGCGATCGCTCATTTGTTCAACACCTCATCGAGATTGAGAAGCTGGTTGGCCAGCATGGTCATGGCCGCGAAATCGGCCTGGGCGAGCGACGGATCGTGCTTGCGTTCGCCCACGGCGAGCAGCTTTTCGGCGTCGGCTTCGTGGGCCTGATAGTGGGCGCGGAAGTTGTCGAACGCCTTCTTCGCCACGGCACGTTCGGCGAGCGTGAGCGGGCGGGCGAGCACGCGCGTGCTCATGAAGTCGAGCTGGGCGTTGAAGGTGGGCTCGTTCTGCATGCTTTGTTCGGCGAGCACCTTGGCGGCTTCGACAAACTGCACGTCGTTCATGGTGGCCAGCGCCTGCAGCGGCGTGTTGGTGCGCTCGCGCTTCATGGTGCAGGCTTCGCGCGTGGGCGCGTTGAAGATCTCCATGGCCGGCGGCGGGGCGCTGCGCTTCCAGAAGGTGTAGAGCGAGCGGCGGTAGAGGCCGTCGCCGGAGTCCTGCTTATAGAAGCGCGTATTGGAGCCGAGCATGGCCACGGATTCCCAGATGCCTTCCGGTTGATAGGGGCGGACGCTCGCGCCGCCCAACTGGCGCACGAGCAGACCGCTCGAGGCGAGGGCGTAGTCGCGCACCATCTCACCATCCATGCGGAAGCGCGGGCCCCGGCTGACAAGGCGGTTGTCGGGGTCCTTGGCGAGCTTGTCCGGAGTGACGCTGGAGCGCTGGCGGTAGGCGGCCGACATGAGGATCTGCTTGTAGAAGCGCTTCAGGTCCCAGTTGTTCTCGCGGAAGTCGACGGCGAGCCAGTCGAGCAGTTCGGGGTGCGAAGGCGGCTCGCCCTGGCTGCCGAAGTCGTCGGCGGTTTTGACGATGCCCGTGCCGAAGATCTCCTGCCACATGCGATTGACGGTGACACGAGCGGTGAGCGGATGTTCGGGACGGAAGAGCCATTGGGCAAAGCCCAAGCGGTTGCGCGGCAGGTCAGCCGGCATGGCGGGGAGGATGGAGGGCGTGGCGGCGGGCACCTCGTCGCGGCGCTGATCGTACGCGCCGCGGTAGAGCACCCAGGCCTTGGGCTTGCCGTCGTTGCGCTCGTGCATGACGTGGGTGATGGAGCCTTTGCGGGCGATCACCTTGGCGTCGGCGTTGAGCTTGTCCTGCTCATCGACGAGGGCGCGGAAGGGGACGTGTTCCTTGAGCAGGAAGTAGGTGAGCAGGGCGTCGCGATCGTGGGCCGCAAGCTGCGCGGGATCCTTGCGCAGAGCGCCTTCGATGGCCACCCACTCGTGCATCATCTTTGCTTCGCTCTCGCTCAGGACGCGGTTGAAGATGCGGAAGTCGGCAATGGCGCCGCCTTCGAAGTTGCGGCCGAGGGTGATGGGGAGTCCGGTGTCGATGGAGCCGGGCAACTCGACGTTCTGGTTGCCGCCGCCTTGGGTGGGGATGGCGACGCCGTTCACATAGAGGGCCATGCCGGACTGGTGGCGCGAGCCATCGTAGGTGAAGGTGACGTGGTTCCAGGAGCCGTGCTTGAGCTGTTCGAGATGGCCGGAGCGGATCTCGATGTTGCGCTCATTGTCGCCGTAGAGGCGCATGCGGACGAGGCGGCCGTTGACATCGAGGAACCAGCCGCGGTTCTTCTCCTTGGTGATGAGCTGCGAGGCGAGGCCGTTGCTCTGTTCGCCTTCGGGGAAGAAGAAGAGGAGGGACATCGAGAAGGGCTCGGCGGCGTCGAGCTTAGGCGGCTTGGCGATGGTGACGCCCTCTTCCTTCACGAAGTGGATAGCGGGCATGCCTTCGACGGCGGAGTTACCGGGTTTGACGGCATCGCCGGATGCGGCCAGCGCGGCGATGTCGGCCTGGAGCAGTTGGGCCTTCGCTTCGAGCGGCTGCGGAGCTTCGACCTTGGCGCGCGTGTCGAGCCATTTGGCAAAGGCCGTGGCGGCGCCGGCGCGGGTGGCGGCCATCCCGGCGCGGACGCGGCTTTGGCCGGCGGTGATGGCGGCCCAGTCCTCGCGGTCCTGTTTGCGGGGCACGATGAGGACGGGCGGGGTGTCGGGGATGTTGCCGTCCATGACGCGCTGCGAGGTGTTGCGGAAGAAGGCGCCGAGGGAGTAGAAGTCGCGCTGGGAGATGGGGTCGAACTTATGGTCGTGGCAGGTGGCGCAGCCGACGGTGAGGCCGAGCCAGACGGCGCCGGTGGTGTCGGCGCGGTCCTTGGCGTAGATCTCTTCGTACTCGTCCTCGATGATGCCGGCTTCGTTGGTGGTGACGTTGCAGCGGTGGAAGCCGGTGGCGATCTTCTGGTCGAGCGTGGGCGAGGGCAGCATGTCGCCGGCGAGCTGCTCGATGCTGAACTGATCGAAGGGGAGGTTGCGGTTGAAGGCCTGGATGACCCAATCGCGGTAAGGCCAAATCTCGCGGTAGTTGTCGACGTGGATGCCGTGGGTGTCGCCGTAGCGTGCGGCGTCGAGCCAGTAGCGGCCGCGGTGCTCGCCATAGTGGGGCGAGGCGAGGTAGCGGTCGACCATCTTCTCGTAGGCCTGGGGCGTGAGGTCCTTGAGGTACTCGTCGAGTTCGGCGGGCTTGGGGGGAAGGCCGGTGAGATCGAGCGAGACGCGGCGGATGAGGGTGCGCTTATCGGCGGCGGGTTCGGGGGCGAGGCCGGCGGCTTCGAG
>JAFLBB010000137.1 GCA_017304135.1 Acidobacteriota bacterium
GTGGGCGGAGCGGGTGGGGCTGGTGAGCGCGCTTTGCCCGAGCCGGCGGAGAGGATGCTGGCGAGGATGGGGTTATCGGGATCCTGTTGTTGGATCTTGCGAGCCTCGGCGTTGACCCGGGCGCGGAGCGCGCGCCCCTGGGCGGCTTGACCGGAGGCGCGGAGGTGGGCGGCGAAGCGGAGTTGGGCCTTGAGGAGACGAGTGCGTGCGCGGAAACGGTGGGGTTCCTTGACGACGGTTTCGTGAAGCGCCTGGATGCGGGACTGGAGAGTGGCGAGTTGTTCGCCATCGAGAAGCCCGTTGCGAGCGGGCGAGGAGGATGGGGGGGCGCAGAGGCGCTGGGCACGCTGGATCTTGTGGAGAAGAGCGAACTGGCAGTAGCGGTCGGCTTCGGAGGCGGGACCGCGGGCCTGAAGATCGCGTATGAGGGAACTCAATGCGGCGTCGCGCTGGTTGACGAAGACAGGGTGGGAGCGCTCGACCGCTTCGGCGAGCCACTGGCGGGCTTCGGCGGTGCGGCCAAGTTGGAGGAGTTGTTCGGCGGCGAGGAGGCGGACGCTTTGCACCCAGGAGAGCTTCTCGAGGGGGGCGCGGATGGAGGCGGTGTGCCGCAAGAAGAGTTCCATGGCGGGGAGGGCGAGTTGGCGGGCGAGGGCGGCTTCGCCCCTGTGACGGTGGAGGAGAACTTCGTAGAAGCGGCTGACGAGATAGCGGGTGCGGTCGTCGGCGGAGGCGCTGGGGGAGAGCGCGCGGCGGTTGAAAGCGAGGGCGTGAGCGATGTTTTCGAAGGCTGGGGCGAATACGCCGCGGCGGGCTTGAATGAACGCCAGTCGCTGGTGAGCGAGGGCGAGTTGGGCTTCCGGAAGGGGCCGGATATTGTGCAGGGCGGGGATGGAGCGTTCGAGCGCCTTTTCCAGGAGGTCGGCCTGGTCGCCGGCAGTTTGGCCGGAGGCGTCGCGGGTGTCGAAGAGCGTCGTCACGAGGTCGCGGTACTGGGCGGCACGGAGGTCGGCGCGTTGCGCGTTGCGGCTGGAGACGATCCAGCCGGTGAGGACGGAAGCGAACAGGGCGGCGGCAAGGGCGGCGACGGGCCAGCGGCGGCGGAGGAAGCGCGAGGCGAAGTAGAGGACGGTGGCGGGGCGCGCGCGGACAGGCAGGCGTTCGCGCCAGCGGCGGAGGTCTTCGAGGAGTTCGGCGGCGGACTGATAGCGGTGGGCGGGGGAGTCGTCGAGGCAGCGTTGCTGGATGGCGGAGAGATCGGCGTTGGCGGGGAGGGAGGCGGTGAGAAATTCGAGCAGGCGGCCGAGGGAGAAGATATCGCCGAGGAGTGAAGGGCCTTCGCCGCGGCGTTGTTCGGGGCTGGCGAAGTGGGGCGTGAGCAGGAGGCGAGTCAGCTCGCCGCCTTGCTCGGACGGCCTGCTGGAAAGAACGCGAGCGGCCCCGAAGTCGAGAAGTTTCACGCTGCCCTCAGACGTGACCATCACGTTGGAAGGCTTGATGTCGCCGTGGGCGATGAAGCGCGAATGGAGGTAGAGGACGGCTTCGCAGACCTGGGTGAAGAGCCCGATGCGGGAGTCGAGGGAAGGGGATGACCCGGCGAGGTGGCGGTCAATCGGGCGGCCTTCGACGAACTGCATGGCCATGTAGGAAACGCCGGCGGCCGAAATGCCCGCGTCGAGAAGCCGGGCGATGTGTGGGTGGTCAAGCGAGGCCAGGATCTGCCGTTCCTGAACGAAGCGGCGGCGAAAGGCGGCATCGTCGAAGCCGGGACGGAGGATCTTGACGGCGGCGGTGAGCAGGACACCATCCTGTTCGGCGCAAGCGCGGTAGACCACGCCGAGGCCGCCCTCGCCGATGCGCTCGACGAGTTGCCATTGGGCGACTGTGTCGTCGGTGAAATCGGCGGCGAGGCATTCGGGCAGGGTGCGGCCAAGAAAATCGCCGGAGTTCTCCTGGGCCATCAGCAGGCTCTCGACGCGGGCGCGAAGCTCGGAGTCGGCGGCGCAGAGCGCGTCGAGGCGGGCGGGGCGTTCGGCGAGGGGGAGGTCGAGCACGTCGAGGAAGACGCGTTCGATTTCGTCGAGGTGCTTCATTTGGCTTCCGGCGAGGGCGGCTCGGCGGAGAGGGCCTCGTATAACCAAACTCGCGAAAAGGCCCAATCGCGTTTCACGGTGATGAGGGAAACTTCGAGCGCTTCGGCGATTTCGGTGAACTCCATGCCGCCGAAGAAGCGCATTTCGACGACGGACGCGCGGCGCGGACTGAGGGCGGCGAGGCGGTCGAGAGCCTGGTCGAGTTCGAGGAGGCGTGGGAGGGGGAGTCCGAGGGGGCGGCGACCTCGGGGGCGGAGCTGATGGTGATTGTGGGGCAGGCGCCGTCGCGTTTGGAGGCCATGCGGCGGCGGATGGACTCGATGAGGATGTTGCGCATGGCGCGGCTGGCGGTGGCGAGGAAGTGTGTTTTGGAGTTCCAGGATTTGCCCGAAAGGCGGAGCCAGGCTTCGTGGACAAGGAGGGTGGGTTGGAGGCTGGGGGAGGGGGCGCGGCGGTTGAGGTGGGCGGCGGCGATGCGGCGCAGCTCGGAATAGACCTCTTCGAGGCCGGATTGTGACGGCATGGCCCGGGAATCCCCTCCGTATCCATGATGGCGGTTTGGAGGAGCGGATGGAAACCGGACGTTGGTAATGGAGCGGGGGATGATACGCGGAGGGGCGGAAATGCGATTCAGGGAGTGGAGGAAGTATAAGTAATGAAAACGAAGTTGCGTTTAGGGAGTGGAATGAGGGGGATAGCAGGGCTGGTGGTGGCTGCAGCGGTGGCTGTGGGGCCGGCCTGGGGGGCGGAGATTTCGTTCCGGTCCGACCAGGGGACGGGTAGCGATTCGAACAAGAACGCGTATACGATCTTCGGCGCGCTTGGCAATATCAACTATGGCTATGCGGACTTCTCACTGAAAGGCATTGTGGATGCTAACGGAAACAGCGCTGACTTTGAGACGCCGAAAGAAAGCAAATTGACGGTTTATCCCATTCCTGGGGTAGGGCTTGCGGCGTCGGGGAAGAGTAAGGAGCAAACGACAGGCGCGGGAGCGGATGGTTACTCACTCACGGCGATGGCTAGCGCCGGCATTCAGACCGAACCGATAGGGCCGGATCTGAGTTTGGGAGTCGGGCCGGTGAGCGTGAGCTGGCAACTGCCGATCGGAATTTCCGTGAATACGCAACTGTTCGTGGAAATCGGGGGGGACCCACCGTCGTTCGTGGGGGGCTACGCCTTTGCCCAAGTCGACGATCCGTTTCATTTCGTGAACTGGCAACCGGGGATGGCACTGCCACTGGAACTGGGCTGGGGCGCGGGGTTCGAACTACGCGCGGGCCTTGACGGCGCGATTGAGCGGGAAACGATCTGGGGGACAAACATTCCTGGATTTGAGGAACTGCTGAGGGTGAAGGCTGTGTCGGCACTGGCGCCGGGGGGCACGGGGCAATATGACGACCCGGCCAATTTCATTCTGGAGGTTTTCGTGACCAGCAATCCGGCGCTGGGCATCGACAACGATGGTGTGCGGACAAGCATTCTGAGCTCGCTGCTGTATACCGGTTTTGGGTCGTTTGCGATGATGAACGACGTCACCTTCTTCAACGGAGGGTTTGTGCCGCCGGATGGTACGACGGAGTTTGAGTTTTATGTGAAGGACTCTGTGTACGCCTGGCTGTTGGAGCGGCAGGACCCGAGTACGTTTGAGTTCACACGGGTGAGCGATGGGGGCGAGGTGCCGGAGCCTGGGACTTGGGCGTTGCTGGGGGCTGGGCTGGCAGGGCTGGCCTGGAGGAAGAGGCGCGGCACGCAAGCCTGAAGCCGGCGGCCGGGAACACGGGGCCTTCCCTGTACGGGGGAGGCCCCTTTGTTTGTGGCGGAAGATCTCCCACTCCCCGCTCTCTGCGTTGAGGATCGAGAGACCTCGACACAAACAAGAGAATGCTAGCCCGGAAATTTCACCAGCCATCGGCTGGGGAGCGTGGTCACCGCGCGACTGCTGCGTTGCGGTCGCATGCCGTCCTCGACGTACTGTTCCCGTACGCCTGCGTCCGGCACCCTTCGCGCGCCTTGCATTCGCACGGCTCTCCTCGCTGCTCGCCGCGATCGTGGTGATACATCCGAGCTAGCCCACCAAGGCCGTCATCTCGTCGGCGATGCGGCGGAGGGAGGCCGACTGGCCGGAGAGTTGCTGGGCGGCGGCGCTGGATTCCTCGGCGAAGGCGGAGGTGTCCTGGGTGGAGTGTTGGAGGTGGGAGACGGCGGTGGCCATTTGGCGGATGCCGGTTTCCTGTTCGCCGCTGCCCTGGCTGATTTCGTTGACGAGCTGGGAGACGCGGGTGGACTGTTCGGTGACGGTGCGGACAGAGGTGGCCATGCGGTCGAGCCGGGCTTTGCCTTCGCCGGCCTTGGCGATGGAGTCCTCAATGAGGGCGGAGGTGTCCTTGGCGGCCTGAGCGGAGCGCTGGGCGAGGCTGCGGACCTCGTCGGCGACGACGGCGAAGCCCATGCCCGCTTCGCCGGCGCGGGCGGCTTCGACGGCGGCGTTGAGGGCGAGGATGTTGGTTTGGAAGGCGATCTCATCGATGACCTTGATGATCTTGGCGATCTCGTCGCTGGAGGAGGTGATGCCGGCCATGGCGTCGACCATTTTGGCGAGGGCGTTGTTGGTGTATTCGAAGCCTTTCTGGGCCTCGGAGGCGAGGGCGCCGGCCTGGCGGCAGCGTTCGGCGTTCTGCTGGGTGACGGCGTTCATTTCCTCGGCGCTGGCTGAGGTTTGCTCAAGCGACGCGGCCTGGCCGGAGACGCCGTCGGCGAGGCCGTGGCTGGACTGCGAGACCTGACGGGACATGCCTTCGACCTCGGTGGCCGAAGTGGTGAGTTCGCCGATGATGGTGCGAAGGTGGCTGGTGGCCGAGCGGCCTGCCCAGCCGGAGGCGAGTGCGGCGGCGAGGCCGGCGCAGGCCAGCAGGAGAGAGATCCAGAAGACGTTGCGGGCGAGCGACTGGGCCTCCACGGCGGAGGCGGCGTTGTCGGCGTCGATGGCCTCTTCCAGGAGTTCCAGGGTGGCGACCCCCTCGCGGGCGGCGGCGGCGGCCTGGGTGTTGAAGAGGCGGAGCGCCTCCTCCTTCTGGTTGGCATTGAGAGCGGCCACGAGGGGGCGCTCCACCTCTTCCCAGCGGGCGAGGTGGGTTTCCAGGGCGGCGATGGCGCGGCGCTCCTCATCAGTAGCGATGAGGGGTTTGGTGGCGGCGATGATTTCGTTGAGTTTGGTGCGAGCCCAGCCGGCCTGTTGGAGACCCTTGCGGGCGCCGTCGTCATTGGCGGCAAGTTTGCTGAGGGTGGCGGTCTGGAGTTCGGCGGAGATCATCTGCAGATAGATCTGGATTTCGTGGGAGTAGGCGAGCAGGGCGGCATCGCGGCTATAGGCCTGCTCAATGGCACGGCCGAGGCTGAGGGAGGAGGAGACGGAGACGGCGCCGAGCAAAAGCGTTGCCACCACGCTGGCGCCGGCCGAGGCGGCCAGTCTCTTTCCTAGGGTCCAATTCGACATGAGTCCTCCGGAGAAATTCACGGCGCGCTATTTCACACCGCTTCTTCCCTTATCGGATTTTCTGTCATGACACGCACACTTCTTCGCGGGTTGTCGATGAGGGCAGCAAAGGACATTTGGAATGAACTCTCGGCGCGTAGTGCCAGCCGCCTTGTGGCTTCCCGTGCTTGCGGGGATGTTCACAGGACTGGCGTTTGGACAGGAACCTCAGGAGGCAGTGGAAGAGGAGGAGTTGCTGAGGCGGCGCGGATCGCTCACCTGGCTGAAGCTGGGGGGCGAGTGGCGGGGACGGCTCGAGGCGCTGCGGAATGGGGATTTCGTGGCCGGGCATGAGCATGATTACTGGCTGAACCGGCTGCGGCTGGGGGTGGAGGTGGAGCCGCGGAACTGGTTGCGGGTGCGTGTGGAGGGAATCGACGCGCGGCTGGCGGGGAACCTGTGTCCTGGGGAGGAGGATTCGTTCACGAACGCGACGGAACTGTATCAGGCGTATGTGGAGGCGGGGGGAGAGGGCCAGCGGGCGCGGTTGCGGGTGGGGCGAATGGAGATGGCGTTTGGGGATGAGCGGCTGATCGGGTCGGACCGCAAGCTGAGCCCGTATGGGCAGGTGTTTGCGGGGGCGGCGGGTGGAGTGCGGTGGGGGTCGACGTATTGGGATGTCTTTGCGCTGCGGCTAATGGCGCCCGACGCCTGGCATCTGGACCGGCGGGACAGGCGGAGCAAACTGCAGGGGGTGTATGGCTCGATTCCGTGGGAGGGGCTGGTGGTGGAGCCGTATGTGATTGTGAAAGATGTGCCGTGGGAGGCGGGACCGGGAGGGCACCAGGTGTACACGGTGGGGGCGCGGAGTGCGGGTCCGGTGGCGCCGCGGGTGAGCTACAACGCGGAGGCGGCGTGGCAGCGGGGGCACCGGGGGACGGAGCTGATCGGGGCCAAGGCGCTGCATGCGGAGTTGGGATGGCAGACGGGGGACCGGCGGCGGGATCCGGCGCTGAGCGTGGAGTATAACTACGGTTCGGGCGACACAAATCCTGGGGACGGGCGGCATGGGTCGTTTGACGATTTGTATCCGGCGGGGTTCAACCGGTTTGGGATGGCGGACGCGTTTGCGTGGATCAACATTCACAATGCGATGGCGGTGGGGGAGTGGACGTTGAGCAGGAAGTGGCAGGTGGCGGGGGGCTACCGTTCGACGTGGGTAGCGCACCGGGCTGACGCGCTGTATTTCGATTCGGTGAGCTACTTGTGCGTGAACCCTGGGGCGCGGAGTTCGCATGTGGGGCAGGAGGTGTTTGTGGGGGGCGCCTGGAGATTGCCGGGAGAGTTCCGGCTGGGGTTTGGGTATTCACATTTCCGGCGCGGGGCGTATTTGAAGAGCGTGCCGGGGGTGCGGGGGATGAGCACGCCGTATGTGTCGCTGGAGACGCGGTTTTAGGGGGGCTGCGAGACCGCTCAATCCTTGCGGGCCGGGACGCTGGCATTCGCCAGCGCGATAAGGACCTTGGCCTGCATTGGGTCCGGGGTCTGACGATCCAGCATGGCTTGGATATTGTATTGGACGCCGTCATGGACCCACCAGAGATTGGCGGGCGCGCAGGAGCCGTTGCAAGACAGGGGCCGGAACAGGGCGCTGCGAGCACCGGAGAGCAGGACGCGGCGCGCGGAGGGCAGGTCGTCGCCGGCGAACAGGCGGGTGGAGCCGCCGAAGCCGGCGGCATAAGATGATCCCGAGCCAGGGTCGGAGTAGTGGAGCGAGATGAAGTAGCCGTCCTTTCGCAGTTCACCGGACGCCAGGCGGATGTCATCTGGGCGTAGCGCCGGGGGCAATTGGGAGGGGAGGAGGATGGGGATGTGGGTAAGAGGCAGGATGTCAGCCATCGCAGTTTGGAAGATGGGAGCGGGTTTGCCAGTCTGGACCAGGCGGCATCCCGGTTGGATGAGCAGGAGGGCAGCACCAAGTAAGGCGAGCACCAGCTCCCGGGCGGTGGTGGCCGGCGTTGGGGACGGGCCGAGGGGCATTTAGATCTCCTGGGTGACGCGGAGGACTTCGTCGACGGTGGTGGTGCCGTTGGCGATTTTGGCCCAGCCGTCTTCGCGGAGGATGGTCATGCCTTCGCGGCGGGCGATGGCGGTGAGGAGGCCGGCGTCTTCGTTTTTCATGATGGAGCGGCGGAGTTCATCGCTGAGCTGCATCATTTCGAAGATGCCGACGCGGCCTTTGTAGCCGGTGCCGAAGCAGTGTTCGCAGCCGGCGCCGCGGTAGGTTTCGATCAGTTCGCCGAGGGGGGTCATTTTGAGGCCGTCGGCGGCGCGGCATTGGGGGCAGATGACGCGGACGAGGCGCTGGGCGAGGACGGCGACGACGGATGAGGTGATGAGATAGTTTTCGACGCCCATGTCGGTGAGGCGGGTGATGGCGCTGGGGGCGTCGTTGGTGTGGAGGGTGGAGAAGACGAGGTGGCCGGTGAGGGCGGCGCGGATGGCGATGTCGGCGGTTTCGCGGTCGCGGATTTCGCCGACCATGATGACGTCGGGATCCTGGCGCACGATGTGGCGGAGTCCGGCGGCGAAGGTGAGGCCGATTTGGGGATTGACGTGGATCTGGTTGATGCCGTCCATCTGGTATTCGACGGGGTCTTCGATGGTGATGATTTTGCGGTCAGTGAGGTTGATGCGTTTGAGGGCGGAGTAGAGGGTGGTGGATTTGCCGGAGCCGGTGGGTCCGGTGACGAGGAAGATGCCGTGGGGGAGGCCGGTGAAGTGGTTCATGCGGCCGAGCATCCAATCGGTGAAGCCGAGTTTCTGGAGGTCGTAGAAGTCGCCGGCGGAGCGGTCGAGGAGGCGCATGACGACGCTTTCGCCGTACAAGGTGGGGAGGGTGGAGACGCGGAGGTCGACCTCGCGGCCGAGGGTGCGGATTTTGATGCGGCCGTCCTGGGGGAGGCGGCGTTCGGCGATGTTGAGTTTGGCCATCAGTTTGACGCGGGAGATGATGGCTGCTTTGAGTTCGCGCTGGGGGGCTTCCTGGGGGTGGAGGATGCCGTCGATGCGGAAGCGGACGCGGAAGTCCTTTTCAAAGGGCTCGATGTGGATGTCGCTGGCGCGCTTCTCGACGGCGGAGGCGACCATGGCGTTGACGAGGCGGATGACGGGGGCCTCGGAGGCCATGTCGCGGAGGTGTTCGAGGTCTTCGTTGGCGTCGCCGTCTTCGAAGCCGACGAGGTCGGAGGTTTTCTGCTGGCCGTAGTGGCGGTCGATCTGGTCGAGGATTTCGCCTTCGGCGGCGAGGGCTTGTTTGACGCGGAGTCCGGTGACCTGGCGGACGGTGGCGAGGGTTTCAAAGTCGAGCGGGTCGGCCATGGCGAGGAGGAGGGTGGAGTCCTCGAAGGCGGCCGGGACGCATTTGAACTGGCGGAGGAAGCGAGGGGTGAGTTTTTCGAGCTCGGGGGCGGCGGGGGGCGGTCCGTCGATGGTGAGCAGCGGGAGCGACCACTGGGCGGAGAGGGCGGCGAGGACGTCGCGCTGAGCGACGAAGCCGAGGTCGACGAGGATTTTGCCGACCTTGTCGGCGGGGCGCTCCTTTTGGATGCCGAGGGCCTGTTCGAGTTCGTCGGGGGTGATGAGCTTGCGCTCAATGAGCATTTCGCCGAGGCGCACGGGGATCAGAACTCCCGGACCTGGATGGCGGTGGCGAGCGAGTCGGCCGAGAGACGTCCGGCTTCGAAATCGACGAGCGATTTGCGCGGGGCCTGCATGACGATTTGGGCGGGGAGGCCCTTGGTGTCTTCGTAGGCGTGGTAGAAGAGCGAGATGCCGACGACGATTTGCTGCTCGGGGGGGACCTGTTTGAGGGCGGTGCCGGAGGAGACCATCATGTCGCGCATGAGGCGCTTCAACTCGGGCACGCGGTCGAGCTTGCGCTGGCGGAGGCGGGTGAGTTCGTCGGGGGTGAACTTGGGGCGGAAGGGTGTGGCGCCGGAGCTGATGATGAGGTTGACCTCGGTGGTGAAGACGGCGCCGTAGTCTTCGAGGTAGACACCGCGGGTGAAGCCGATGAGGTCCATGGGCTGGTCGGGGTTGTAGTTGACGATGCGGCGGTCGAAGGACTTGCCGAGGTTGTTGAGTTCGCTGTAAGAGACGCGGGTGGCGGCGCCGAGGGCGAGGGTGGCGGCGGCGAGGATGAGGGTGCGGCGAAGGGTGGCGATCATTGTCCGGCTCCGAGGTCGTTGCTGGCGCGCATGTAGGTGTTCAACTTGCGCAGCATCATCTGGTTGCTGGCGTCCATGGCGGCCATGTCCTGGCGGTGTTCGATGAGGAGGCGCTCTTCGGCGGCCTTCACGAGTTGCGTGGTGCGGGCCTGGTAGCGGGCTTCGAGGTCGGCGGTGGCGCGGGCGACGGCGGCTTGGACGAGGGCGTCGACGTTGGGGGCGGGGGCCGCGGCGGTTTGCTGGACGGCGGGCGGCGTGGTGGTTTGGACGATGGTGGCCGGGCGGGTGGCGGCGTGGAAGAAGATGGCGCCGCTCAAGAGGGCGGCCGAGGCGAAGCCCCACTTGGGCGCGGCCCAGAGGCGCTGCCACCAGGTGGGTTCGAAGACCTTATCGGAAACGAAGGCGATGCGGCGGGGCGGCTCTTCGTAGGGGAGCGCGCGCAGGGCGGCGATGGTGGCGGCGGCGCGCGGGTCCTGGCAATATTCTTGGAATTCCGAATCGTGTTCCGTCATGGGTCCCTCCCACGGGCTCGTCCGGTTGGTGCGCGGGCGAGCGATTTGGCCTTACCCGGCGGGCCTTTCGGCGACCGGGGCGAGCGTTTCCTTGAGCAGGTCGAGGGCGGTGTAGAGCCGCGACTTCACCGTTGAGACGGGGCAGCCGAGGATCTCCGACATCTCCTCGAACTTGAATCCTTCGTAAATCTTGAGCACGACGGCTTCGCGCTGTTCGCTGGTAAGGCGGGCGAGCGCGGCGGCCACGGCGAGCGAGGTCTCCACGGGGAGCATTCCCCGCCCCGGATGCGGGGAGCCGGGCTCAGACAGCTCCTCCGAATCGGGGCGATTCCTGCGCAACAAGGAGAAGGATTCGTTATGCGCAATGCGAAACAGCCAGGGGGCGAAACGCGCGTCGTCGTCGAGCTTTCTGAGGTTCTGGTAGGCCTTCAGAAAGACATCCTGGGCGAGGTCGAGGGCATCCTCGCGGTGGTTGACCAGCTTCAGGATGTAGTTGTAGACGCGTTTCTCCCATCGCGACACCAATTGGTTATAGGCGTCGACGTTGCCCTGGCGAGCCTTGGCCACCAGGTCCCGGTCTTCGATCTCGCGAAAGATCAATCGGTATCTCCGGCCGTCATTTGGAGAGACGCGCCGTCTGGGAAAAAAGACGGAGGGCGGCTTAAAAACAGTGTACGGCGGTTTTTTGAGGGGGGGCGGGGGAATTACCGCGGTTGGGGGTAGCGATCGCCTGTGCAGACTTCGCCTTCGGCGGCGGGGGTGAGCATTTGGCTGAGTTGGGCGGTGCGTTCGAGGATCAGTTGGCGGCGGAGTTGGGCGAAGCACATGGGGTACACGGAGCCGTACTCGCGCTTGCCGGCGGCGGCAAAGGTGGCGTCGAGTTGGGCGTCGAGGAAGGCTTCCCAGGCGTGTTGAGCGGCTTCGATTTTTCGAGTTGCGTTTGGGTTGGCGGCGGAGGCGCGGGCGAGGAGTTGGGAATAGGCGGCCTTCATGGCGGATTCGGCCTGGCGGAGTTCCTGTGAGGCGCAGGCGTTCATGGCCGATTGGGTGAGGGCGGTGTCGTAGCAGGAGGGGGTTTGAGCCGGGGGTTGCGCGGGAAGGAAAACGGGAAACAGCGAGGGCAGTATGGCCGATAAGAAGTAGACTCGAAATAGGGAGCGCATCGCGGAACCAAGGCCATTGTGGCATGGCAATCACGGAAGGAGCGTGGGATCCCATCATGTGGCGGGAAGGGCAGGTTTTCGAGACAACGGAAGAGGCGGAACGGGCGGAGTTGGAGTATTACAAGAGCCTGACGCCGCAGGAGCGGTTTGAGATCATGGCGCGGTGGCAGGCGATCTGTTATCCGCCGGACCGGCGCATGGAGCGGGTGGTGCGGATCTTCCACAGTCATGAGGAGGCGGAAGCGGAGGACAAGGAATACTATCGCAACCTGCCGCCGGATCAGCGCTGGTATTTCCACATTCGCTATCCGAATGGGTGAGGGTGAAGCGCATGAGGCTGCGCAGTTGAGGCGCGGCGCGTGAGGCGCGTAGGTCGTTGCGCCGGAGGGTGGCTGGCGAACCAACATGAAACTCATCGACAACATTCCGGTGTGGGGGTCGCCGGTGGAGGAGTCGGCGCTTGCGCAGATCCGGAATTGCGCGCGGACGGCGGACCGGGCGGCGTTGATGGCGGACCATCACAAGGGCTATGCGGTGCCGATTGGGGGCGTGGTGGCGTACCGGGACCGGATTTCGCCATCGGGGGTTGGGTTCGACATTGGGTGCGGGAACAAGGCGGTGTTGACCGATGCACGCTTTGAGGATGTCCGGCGGGAGATTGGGCGAATTATGGACGAGGTGTTCCGCGACATCTCGTTCGGCATCGGGCAGAAGAACAATGAGCGGGTGGACGATGCACTGTTTGACGACGACGCCTGGAAGCTGAAGGCGATTCGGGATTTGAAGCCGATGGCGCGGGAGCAGTTGGGGACGGTGGGTGGGGGGAACCACTATGTCGATCTGTTCGCCGATGAGAGCGAGCGGGTGTGGATTGGGGTGCATTTTGGTTCGCGCGGGTTTGGGCACAAGACGGCGACGCACTTTCTGCAGGCGGCGGGGGCGAAAGACGGGATGGATGTGGACCCGTGCGTGATTCCGGCGAAGGGGGATTTGGGAGCGGATTATCTGGAATCGATGAAGCTGGCGGGGCGGTATGCGTATGCGGGGCGGAACTGGGTGTGCGCGCGGGTGCTGCGGATTCTGGGGGCGCGGGCGTTGGAGGAGGTCCACAACCACCACAACTACGCCTGGCGCGAGGAGCATGGCGGGGAGAAGATGTGGGTGGTGCGCAAGGGGGCGACGCCGGCGTTTCCGGGGCAACGGGGGTTTGTGGGCGGCTCGATGCCGGTAAGTGCGGCAGAAGTGGCAGCCGTATCTGCGCGGCGGCTGTCGATAAATGCATTCACACCGTCAA
>JAFLBB010000138.1 GCA_017304135.1 Acidobacteriota bacterium
GCGTTGCAGGCGGAGGTTCTGGAGCGGCAGCGCGTTGAGAACGCCCTGCGCCAGGCGCATGACGAACTGGAGGTGCGCGTCGCCGAACGCACCCAGGCCCTGGCCGACGCCAACGAAGTGCTCCAGCGCGAAATCACCGAACGCCGGCGCACCGGCGAGGCGCTCAAGAACTCCCGCGCGTTGTATCACTCGCTCGTCGAGAACCTCCCCGTCAACATCTGGCGCACGGACGCCGCCGGGCGTTTCACCTTCGCCAACGGGCATCTCTGCCATTCGCTCGGGGTCACCGAGGAGGAAACGCTGGGGAAGACCGCCGGTGAGTTTTTCACCACCGCCACCGCGGAACGCTCCGCCCGGACGGACCGCCAGGTGATGGAGGGCGGCCACGCGTTTGAAGGCATCGAGGAGTTTGAAACCAGGGCCGGGCGCACCGGCTACGTGCAGATTCTCAAGACGCCCTTCCACGATTCCAAGGGCCGGATGCTCGGCATCCAGGGCATCAGTTGGGACGTGACCGAACGCAAGCGCGCGGAGGAGGAGATGCGCCGCATCCAGGGCCAGGTGGAACGCACGAATTCCGATTTGCGCCGCAAGAACGAGGAGATGCGGCTGCTCGCCGGCGACCATTGGCAGGAGCACGACCTCGTCTTCCCCTCGCACACAGGAACGCCCCTCGACGAACGCAACACCCTCTCCCGCTTCCACGCGCTCCTCGCTTCGATCGGCCTCCCCAAGATCCGCCTCTACGACCTCCGTCACACCCAGGCCTCGCTCCTCATCGCCGAGGGGAAGCACCCCAAACTGATCGCCGAACGCCTGGGTCACTCCTCGATCAAGCTCACCATGGACACCTACGGCCATCTGTTTCCTGGAGCCGATGAGAGCTCCGCCCACGCCATGAATCAGCTCTTTTCGGACGCCTACCGCAAACCCCATGCGCCGCTCCAAATCGTGCCGCAACCCACTGACGTTTTGTCAGCGCGCAGCAAGCGGAAGCAAAGCTCTCCGCTGACAAAACTGCTGACAAAGCGGGCTGTGTAGGGAAAAAGCGGTGGGTGCTTCAACCGCAACTGGTTGAAAATAAACTGGAGCCCCCCGCCGGAATCGAACCGGCGACCTACTGATTACAAATCAGTTGCTCTACCAGCTGAGCTAGGGAGGCCCGCTACCGCTCCATTATCGCCCAGGCCGGCCCTGGCTGACCAGCCCTATTGAGGCGCATTAGAGCACCATCATCGGGTGGTACAAGTTGGGCAGTTTCAGTTCGCCGATGGCTAGCAACGCGCCGTCCGGGTCGATCGCCTTCACGAAAGGCGCGCCGCGCTGAATGCGGAACGGCGAGACGCGGAAATCGCGTCCCTGGCGAATCTGGCCCGCTGTAATCGCGTCCACGGTCTCTGCGGGAAAGCCGGGCAGCAGGTGCGAGGCCGCGATCAGCACCGCATCGAGCGTGCCTTCACGGGAGCGCGCCTCCAGTTGCTCCAGCGTCTCGGCCTGTTCAATGGCAAAGTCGCCCGATCGCGTCCGTCGCAGCTTCGACAAAAACGCGCCGCAACCAATCGAGCGACCCAGGTCGTGGGCGATCGAGCGCAGATAGGTGCCGCCCGAGCAGTGCACGCGCAGGCGGGCTTCAGCGCCTTCGCATCCCAGCAACTCGAGCGAGTGGACGGTCACCTCAACCGGCTTCAGTTCCACCTCGATGTTGCGGCGCGCCAGTTTGTAGGCCGGCGTGCCGGCGATCTTCTTGGCGGAGACGGCGGGCGGGGTTTGCAGAAAGGTCCCGCGAAACGAGGAGAGGTGCTGCCAGAGCAGATCCTCGTTCGGCTCGAAGGCCACCGGCTCGCTGGTGGGCTCGCCTTCGGCGTCATAGGTGGAGGTTGAGAAGCCGAAACGGACGGTCGCTTCGTACACCTTGTCGGCCTTCGTATAAAACTGCGACAAACGGGTGGCGCGGCCGATGACCAGGGGCAACACGCCGGTGGCCGCCGGGTCGAGCGTGCCCAAATGCCCAATACGCCGCGTGCCGGCAATGCGGCGCATCTTGTTGACCACGTCGTGCGACGTCCAACCCGTGGACTTATCCACGACAATCACTCCATCCATCAACTTCCCAGGGTAGCATCGGGCCGCCGCGGCCACCCGCGTTGCCCTGCGACGGCCGCCGCCGGGGCCGGGCCGCGTTGCCGGTCACACGCCCGCCAGGAAAAAGAGACGGCGCGTAAGTGTTTTCCTGCAAACACTTTTTTCGTCTCGGGAGGGTCTTCGGGTAGAGCCCGCCGCCGCGCACAGGATAAGATCAATGACTGAGATGAGTGCAACGGATTCCAACCTGCCCTTCCTCGAGCCTTCCTTCGGATTTCTCGTGGCCACGCTGCGCATGCAGTCGGAGATGAACCTCGGCCTCATGCCGATGCCCGGCGAGGACCGGCCGGCGCCGCCGAACCTGATGATGGCCCGCCATTTCATCGACCTGCTGGCGATGTTGGTGGAAAAGACCAAGGGCAACCTCACCCTCGACGAGTCGCGCATGCTGGAAAACTCGCTCACCGAACTGCGGTTCCGTTTCGTCATGGCCACCGAGCAGGCGGCAAAGGATCCCGGGGGCGTTGGTTCAGGCGAGGCCGGCCCGGCCGGCGGGGAAGGGAGTTCAGGATCCGCCGCCGCCGGAGGCCAGTAGCCCCCTCCATGGAGCCAGGCGAAAACCAGTTGCGCCTGCTCGTGCTGGGCAGCGGCACGAGTGTCGGGGTGCCCACCATCGGCTGCTCCTGCGACGTCTGCACCTCAAACGACCCGCGCGACAACCGTCTCCGCCCCTCGGTGGTGATGCAATACGGCGGGCACACTGTCCTCATCGATACCACCCCCGACTTCCGCCAACAGGCGCTGCGCTACCAGCTCAAGCGCATCGACGCCATCCTGTTCACACACGCGCACGCCGACCACATTCTCGGCCTCGACGACATTCGCCCCTACAATTTCCGGCAAAAAGACCCGATTCCCATGTTCGCCTCCGGGGAGACGATGGACGCCATCCAGAACGTCTTTCGCTACGCCTTCGTCGACCACGAGGTGAAGACCCACATTCCCAAACTCAACCCGGTGCGCCTCAGCGGCGAGCCGTTTGACCTGTTCGGCCGTACCGTCGTTCCCGTGAAGCTGATGCACGGCAAGAACCCCATCTTCGGCTACCGCATCGGGCCCGTCGCTTATCTCACCGACCACAGCGAAATCCCCGAGGAGTCGCTCCAACTACTGGGCGGCCTCGATGTTCTGTTCCTCGATGCCCTCCGCCACAAGCCGCATCCGACGCATTCCACGGTCGAGCGCTCACTGCGCTATGTGGAGCGCCTGCAGCCCAAACGCGCCTTCTTCACCCACATCGCGCACGACCTTGGCCACGCCCGCACCGAGGAACTCCTGCCGCCTCAGGTGCGGCTGGCCCATGACGGCATGGAACTTCTCGTCGATCTTCCCCCGCTGACATGAGTTTCCAGGTCTTCCACTCCCTCGACGAGCTGCGCGCCCAGGCGGCGCCGGCGGCGATCACCATCGGCAACTTCGACGGCGTGCACCGAGGCCATCAGCTTCTGTTTGCCCGCGTGGAGGCGGCGGCGCGGACCCACCCTTGGGTCTCCACCGCGCTCACCTTCGCGCCCCACCCGGCCCGTATCTTGAAGCCCGACCGTGCGCCCCGCCTGCTGAGCACGCTTGAGCAGCGCCTCGGCTGGATGCGCGCCGCCGGGCTCCACCGCGCCGTCGTCCTGCCCTTTACGAAGGAATTGTCCGAATCCGAGCCGGAGGAGTTTGCCCGCCGCATCCTGGCCGAAGGCCTCGCCGCCCGGCTGGTGGTCGTCGGTGACAATTTCCGCTTCGGCCGCGGCGCTTCGGGCGACGTGGAGACGCTGCGCCGCCTGGGCGAGCGCCACGGGTTCGAAACCGGCATCGTCCCCGGCCTCACCATTCGTGGCGTGACGGTGAGTTCCAGCGCCATCCGCAACCTGGTGGAACAGGGGCAGGTGGCGCGGGCGGCGCGCCTGCTGGGCCGTCCCTACGGTCTGTCCGGCGTCGTCGTGACAGGCTTCGGTGTGGGCCGCACGCAGACCGTCCCCACGCTCAACCTGAACACCGCCGCCGAGATCTTGCCGTCGGCCGGTGTTTATGTCACCACGGTGTTCGACCTGACCCGCGACCGACGCTGGCCCTCCGTCACGAATGTCGGTTTTCGCCCCACTTTTGGCGGCCAGTCCTTGACCATCGAGAGCTTCCTGCTGGCCGGCTACGACGGTCTGCAACCCGAGCGCATCCGTGTGGAGTTTCACCGTCGGCTCCGCCAGGAGCGTGCCTTCCCCGATGCCGAGGCGCTAAAAGCCCAAATTCTGCGCGATGTGGCGCGGGCGCACGGCTGGCACAGGCGCGCCACCGCCTGGACACGCCCTCCTGTAAGCCCATCATTGGAAACGGCCTAACCCGTGCGGGCAGGCCCCCGGCGGATGTCCACACATCGCGGGTGGAAGTCGAATTGCTATAATTTGAGCGATCCCCATGTCACTATCCCAAGGCAAAATCAATCATTTGAAAGCACTCTCCAACGCGAACGGTGTTATCGCGGCGGCGGCCATGGACCAGCGCGGAAGCCTGCAGAAGTCCATCGCGTCCGCCAAGGGTGTCGACAAGAGCGCGGTTACCGACGAGATGATGGAGGAGTTCAAGATCGCGGTATCCAAAGTCCTCACGCCGCACGCCAGCGCCATCCTGCTGGATCCGGAATGGGGCCTGCCCGCCGCCAAGGCCCGCGACCCCAAGTGCGGCCTCCTGCTGGCCTACGAAAAGACCGGCTACGACGCGACCCAACCGGGCCGCCTGCCTGACCTGCTGCCCGAGGTGAGCGTGAAGCGCATCGTCGACTGGGGCGGCAACGCGGTGAAGATCCTCCTCTACTACACCCCGTTTGACGACGCCAAGGTCAACACCATCAAGCACGCCTTCGTGGAACGCATCGGCGCCGAGTGCGAACACTACCAGATTCCGTTCTTCCTCGAATTCATCGGCTACGATCCCAAGGGCGGCGACGAGAAAGGCCTCGAGTTCGCCAAGCTGAAGCCGAAAGTGGTCATCAAGAGCATGGAGGAGTTCTCCAAGCCGCAGTACTACGTCGACGTGCTGAAGGTGGAAGTGCCGATCAACGCCAACTACACCGAAGGCTCCGGCGTCTACAAGGGTGAGAAGGCCTATTCGATGGCCGAGGCCCTCGACATCTACCGCGAAGCCGCCGCGGTGGCCAAGAAGCCGTTCATCTACCTGAGCGCGGGCGTCTCCAACGACCAGTTCACCGAATCGCTGCGCATGGCCGCCGAGGCCGGCACGGACTTCTCCGGTGTGCTCTGCGGACGCGCCACCTGGAAGGAAGGCATCCCGGTCTACGGCAAGCAGGGCGTCAAGGCTCTGGAAGACTGGCTCTCCACCGAAGGCGTGAAGAACATCAACGCGGTGAACGCCGCCATCAAGCCGGCCACGCCGTGGTACAAGAAGCTCGGCGTCGCGATCTAAGTCCCGGGTGGGATCTATGCGAGGAAGCCGCCGGCCCCTGCACGGGGAGGGCGGCTTTCGCGTGTGTGGAGTCCGGCGCGCCGCTCACCGGCTCCCGCCGCTCCCCGCACTGCCGATTCTGCTCTATTGGTTAGTAGGAGAACTTTTATGAAAAAGGCCCAGGTCTTGTCCTTCATTCAGGACATCGGCATCGTTCCCGTCGTGCGCACCGCCACCGCCGAGGCGGCCATCAAGGCGATTGAAGCCATCTACAACGGCGGCATTCGCGCCGCCGAAATCACCATGACCGTGCCCGGCGCGGTGAAGGCGCTGGAAAAGGTGGCCGACCAGTTCGGCGACAAGCTCGTCCTGGGCGCCGGCACCGTGCTCGACCCGGAAACCGCCCGCATCTGCATGCTCGCCGGGGCCCAGTTTTTCGTCACCCCGGCCCTCAACGTGAAGACCATCGAGATGGCCCGCCGCTACTCCAAGGCCATCTGCCCCGGCGCGCTCACGCCGACCGAGGTGCTCACCGCGTGGGAAGCCGGCGCCGATGTGGTGAAGGTGTTCCCCTGCGGCAACGTCGGCGGTGCCAAGTACATCAAGGCCCTCAAGGGCCCCTTCCCGCAGATTGAGATGATCCCCACCGGCGGGGTGAACCTGGATACGGCGGGCGACTTCCTCAAGGCCGGCGCCTGCGCCGTGGCCGTGGGCGGCGAACTGGTGGACGCCAAGCTCATCAAGGCCGGCGATTATGCCGGCATCCAAAAGCTCGCCGAGCAGTATGTGGCGGCGATCAAAAAGGCCCGCGCCGAGATGGCGGCCTAACAGGTTGCGCCGGGGCGGCTCACCGCCGCCCCTGCTACACTGGCATTTCACATTATGGCCGTCAGTAAAGAGTTGCTCGAGATCCTTGTGTGCCCCATCTGCAAAACTCCCGTGGAGTTGATGCAGGACGAAAACGGGCTGCGTTGCCCGTCGTGCCGGCTTGTGTATCCCATCCGCGACGACATCCCGGTGATGCTCGTTGACGAAGCGCGGCAGGAGAGCTAGCCGTTGGGCCGGGAGCCCGCCACCAGATGAGTCCGGTCGTGGAACAGCTGCCGCGCGGCGGGCGCGTTCTGATCATCCGTCTGCGCTCGCTTGGCGACTGTGTACTCACCACCCCCGCCCTCAGCCTGCTGCACGAGTACAGGCCGGACCTTCACATTGCCGTAATGGCCGACCACGCCTTCCGTCCCGTCTTCGAACACAACCCGGACCTCTTCCTCTTGCCCCAGCCCACTCTCCCCGAAGCGCTTGCCTTCCGTCCCCACCTCACCCTCAACCTCCATGGCGGCACGCGCAGCATGCAGCTAACCGCAGCCTCCCTGGCACGCTGGCGCGCCGGATTTGCGCATCACAGCCTGAGCCGCCTCTATAACGTGCGCATCCCCCGGGCGCAGGAGATCCTGGGCGAAGAGCGGACCGTCCACACCGCCGAACATCTCGCCTCGGCCATGTTCTATCTCGGCGTGCCTGTGAGCGACATTCCTCGCGCGCGCCTCCACCTGCCGCCCTCCACCGCGCCCGAGGCGCCGCACGGCCCGCTGGCCATCGTCCATCCCTTTGCCGCCACGCCGGAGAAGACCTGGCCCGCGGAGCGCTTCGTCCAACTGGCCGCGCACATCCGCGATCGCATGGGCCTCGCGCCGCTCATCATCGGTTCGGACAAAGACGACTTCACCCCATTCCGCGAGTTTCCCTGCTTCCTCGGCGCGCCGCTCGACGAGATCAAAAAGCTCCTGTCGATGGCCTCGCTCTTCGCGGGCAATGACAGCGGACCGGCCCACATGGCGGCTGCCTTCGGGCTTCCCGTGCTCGTTTTCTTCGGGCCCTCCGATGAGGTCGTGTGGCGTCCCTGGCGCACAAAGTACGAACTGCTCAAGAACGCCGCCGGCTGCCCGGCCATTTCCTTTGAGGACGCCCTCGCCGCGCTCTCGCGCCTGGAGGTGAAAGCGTGAGCGAACTGTTCCGCCTTCTCCGCTATGCGCGTCCCTACGCCGTGCCGCTGCTGGGTTCGGTCGTTCTCATGGCCATCGCCGGAGTGTCGCATGCCTTGATTGCGCTGCTCATCAAGCCGATTTTTGACCGCGTGCTTGACCCCTCCACCGCCGAAGGGCCGGTGCGTCTGCTCACCGTGCTCGGCCACGACATCACGCTGCAGCACTTTGTCCCTTCGGCCATCCACAACGTGTGGACGGCGGTGGCTTTTGGCATTCTCATCGTCTTCCTCGCCAAGGGCGCCAGCGAGTACGCCGGCAATTTTCTCGTCAATCGCGTCGGCTATTCGGCCATCACCGACCTCCGCCAGCAAATCTTCGACGGTGTGCTCCAGCAGGACGCGCAGTTCTTTGAAACCACCTCCACAGGCCAGTTGATGTCGTCGATCATGAACGACATTGAAAAGATCCAGGTGGCCATCTCGCATATGCTCGCCGACTGGCTGCGCCAGACCTTCTCCGCGCTGGGCCTGCTCTACGTCGTCATGCAAACCGACTGGAAGCTGGCCGTGGTGAGCCTCACGCTGCTGCCGTTCGTGCTCATCCCCACCGCCCGCATCGGGAAGCGCATTCGCCGCACCACGCGCGCCGCCCAGGACAACGCCGCCGCGCTGAACCAGATTCTCCAGGAGACCCTCAGCGGCCACGTCGTGGTGAAGACCTTCCAGGCCGAGGCCCACGAAGGAGCGCGCTTCCGGGCGGCGGCCGAGCAATTGAAGTCCACAAGCCTGCGCTACGTGGCCTTGCAGGCGCTGGCTTCGCCCATCATTGAGTTCTTCGGCGCGCTCACCATCGTCGCCCTGCTCACCTACGCCCGCAACCAGATCAAAGTGGGCGCCATGACGGCGGGCGAGTTCACCAGTTTCGTCGTCGCCCTGCTCATGCTCTATGAGCCTGTGAAGCGGCTGACGGGCATCCACAACATCTTCCAGCAGGCCCTGGGCGCGAGCCAGCGCGTGTTTGAGTATCTTGACCGCGAGCCTTCGGTGAAGACGCAGCCCGGCGCGGTGGCCGCGGCCAGGCTACGCGAGTCGCTCCGGTTTGAGAAGGTGAGCTTCCACTATCCGAACTCGCCCGACGGCTTTGCCCTGCGTGAGGTGAACCTCGAGATCCGCGCCGGTGAGGTGGTCGCCCTGGTGGGGCCGAGCGGTTCTGGCAAGAGCACGATGGCTCACCTGCTGCCGCGCTTCTACGACGTCAACGAAGGGCGCATCACGCTCGATGGCCGCGATCTCCGCGAGATTACGCTCGCCTCGCTCCGCGCCCAGATCGCCACCGTAAGCCAGGACACCTTCCTGTTCAACGAATCGGTGGAAAGCAACATCCGTTACGGCCGCCGCGATGCGACCGCCGAGGAACTGCGCGAAGCCGCCCGCAATGCGCTGGCCGACGAGTTCATTCAGGCCCTGCCCGAAGGCTATGCGACCCTCATCGGCGAGCGCGGCGCCAAACTCAGCGGCGGGCAGCGCCAGCGCCTCGCCATCGCCCGCGCGCTGCTCAAGAACGCGCCGCTCCTCATTCTCGATGAAGCCACCTCGCATCTGGATACGGAAAGCGAGAGACTGGTGCAGCGCGCCCTCTCCAACCTCATGGAGGGCCGCACCGTGTTCGTCATCGCGCACCGGCTCTCCACCATTCGCCGCGCCGACAAGATCGTCGTCGTCGAAGGCGGCCGGATTCGCGAGGTGGGTACGCACGAAGAGCTGATCAGCGGCGGCGGCATCTATCGCCGCCTGCACGAGTTGCAGTATCTGGAGGGAGATTCCGAATGAGCCATTCCCGCCCCGGCCAACACGCCGTAAGGAGCATGACCGGCTTTGCGCGCGTGCGCGCCGCGCTGCCCGCCGGTGAGTTGACGCTCAGCCTGCGCAGCGTCAACCACCGCACGCTCGACCTGCATTTCCACATTCCGTCCGAGCTCGACCCCTATGAGACGGCCATGCGCAAGGCGATCCAGGCCGTGATCGTGCGCGGCCACGTGGAGATCCGCATCTCGCTGCACCGCACGGTGCAATCCGCGCCGCCGGCCTTCAACCGCCCGCTGCTGGAAGCCTGGCTGGCCGCCTTCCGCCAGGCCGCCGGCGAGTTCGGCCTCGACTCCACGCCTGACCTCAACACCGCCTTCCGCCTGCCCGGCATGCTCATCGAAGCCGGCGAAGAGGAGCCGGGCGAGGAGATGCAGGCGGCCATCGTCAAGACGCTGCAGGATGCCCTGTGCGCCCTGAATGAGGTCCGCACGCGCGAGGGGTCTGACCTGCTTGCCGACCTCCTGCCGCGCGTGAAACGCATCGCCTTCCTCACCGCTGAAATCGAGGGGCTGCGCGACCAGGTGTTGCCGGCGCTCGAAACCAAGCTGCGCGAGCGCATGGCCGAGGTCATCGAAAACGCCGATCCGCAGCGCCTCTACCAGGAGGCCGCGCTGCTGGCCGACCGCAGCGACATCGCAGAGGAGATCACGCGGCTCAAAATGCACACCGCCGCCCTGGAAACGCTGCTCACCGCGGGCGGCGAAGTGGGCAAGAAGACCGACTTCCTGCTGCAGGAACTGCAGCGCGAAGCTAACACTACGCTCTCCAAGTCCAACTCGGCAGGCGAGCCGGGCCGCCGCATCTCCGAACTGGCCCTGGGGTTAAAATCGGAGATCGAGAAAATTCGCGAACAGAGCCTGAACCTGGAATGAGCGTCGTCTTTGTCATCTCCGCACCTTCGGGATCGGGAAAATCGACGCTCGTGCGCCGGGTGTTGGATGCCGACCCGAAGCTCGCCTTTTCCATCTCCTACACCACGCGCAAGCCGCGAGGCGCGGAGAAGGAAGGGCAAAACTACCACTATACTGACCGTGAATCCTTCGAGCGCATGATCGCCAACGGGGAATTTCTCGAGTGGGCCGAGGTGTTTGGCAACTATTACGGCACCCACCGCGGCTATCTCGACCGGGCCGCCGAGGCCGGCCACGACCTGGTGCTCGACATTGACGTCCAGGGTGCGGCACAATTAAAAGAGAAGATTCCCGACGCCGTGAGCCTGTTCATTCTGGCCCCATCGCGCGAGGAGTTGGAGAAACGGCTGCGCGCGCGTTCCGAGGATGCCGAAGAGGTGATCCAACGCCGCCTCCGCGAGGCCGCCGAAGAGATCCGGCATTATCACCAATACGAGTACGTGCTGGTGAACCACGAAGTGGAACAATCGGTGGAGCGGTTGCAGTCGATTATCGCCGCCGAACGCATGCGCCGGAACAGGATGGAGGTCGAGATCCGCCCCATTCTGGAGTCGTTCCGGATGGACAAGGTCCGGACGGCCGGGCCGCCGGAGAAGTAAACAAGCAGAAATGAGAGCAAGGCCATGAGCGAAATCCGCAACGCGATCAACATCATCCCCGACGATCCCGAGACGAGCACCTACCGCTTCATCATCGTGGCGGCCAAGCGCGCCCGCCAGCTGCAGAGCGGCTCGCGGAGCTATCTGCCCACCACGTCCAAGAAGCCCACGGTGAGCGCGATGGAAGAGGTTCGCCGCGGCCTGATCCAATACACCGACGCCAACCAGCAGTTGCCGGAAGTGGCCGCGGTCACCGAATAGCGTTTCCCCGCGATTGGAGGCACACCCATGCGCGTGGCTCTTGGCGTAGGCGGGGGCATAGCGGCATACAAGGCGGCCGAGCTGGCCCGTGCGCTGCGGGAACGCGGCGCGGCCGTGCAGGTGATCATGACCGACGCGGCGCGGGAATTCGTCACGCCGCTCACCTTCGCCGCGCTTACCGGACAAAAGGTAATCACCAGCCTGTTTGCCGATCGCGGCGGCGATGTGCTGGCCAGTGCCGTGGAGCACATCCACGTGGCCCAGAGCCACGAAGCGTTGCTCGTGGCTCCGGCCACCGCTGACCTGCTGGCCAAATTCGCCCACGGCCTGGCGGGTGACTTTCTCACCGCCACCTACCTCGCCTTCACCGGCCGCGTCATCCTCGCCCCGGCAATGAATACCAACATGTGGCAGCACCCGGCCACACAGGCCAACCTGGCTACGCTGCGCGCCCGCGGCCACACGATCATCGAACCCGAGACCGGCCTCCTCGCCTGCGGCACAACCGGTCCGGGCCGTTTGGCCGAGCCGGAGCGCATTGCCGACGAGGTGGTGCGGCTGCTCACGGCCCGCCACGACCTGGACGGCGAGACGCTGCTGCTCACCGCCGGGCCGACGCAGGAGGCGCTCGATCCGGTGCGCTACATCACCAACCGCTCCAGCGGCAAGATGGGCTACGCGCTCGCCGCCGCCGCCGCCCGCCGAGGAGCGCGTGTGATCCTCGTCACCGGCCCCAGTCATCTAGCCCCGCCGCCGGATGTGGAGTTGATCCGCGTGCGCACCGCCGTGGAGATGCGCGATGCCGTGATGAGCCACCTCGAACCGGCCACCATCGTCATCAAGTCAGCCGCCGTGGCCGACTACCACGTCAAAGAGGTCCCCCAACAAAAGACGAAAAAGACGGCCGCGCGCTGGACCATTGATCTCGACCCGACGCCGGACATCCTCGCCGAGGTGGGCCGCAACAAAGGCGGACGCCTGCTGGTGGGCTTTGCCGCCGAGACGCAGAACCTCGTGGCCGAAGGCCGCCGCAAGCTGGAAACCAAGAACTGCGACATGGTGGTGGCCAACCTCGTCAGCCAGGAGGGCACAGGCTTTGAGTCCGATGACAACGAGGTGGTGCTGGTGATGCGCGCCGGAGGCAACGTGGCCCTGCCGCGCAACAGCAAGAGCGCCATCGCCGAACAGATTCTCGACCACGTGTTGAAGCTGCGCCTGGCGCTGCACGAAACCTCATGATGGATCGCGAGGAGCTCAAGCGGCAGTTGGAGTTTTACCGCGACCTGGGGGTGCGGGATCTCTACGTGCAGGCGCGGCCCGCGCTGCCCGTGGTGAGCCCGCCTGCCGCGCCGCCACTGCCACCCCGCAGCCTGCCCCCATGCCGGTCTTCGCGGGCAGCACGGCACGTTACGCCCTGGAATGGGGGGTGGGCCTGTCCCTGACCCTCCACGCCATCCTCCTGTCCATCCATTTCGTGATGCCGGACCCGGACAAGCTCAGCCGCCAGGACAAGGGGCTGCAGGTTGTGCTGGTCAACTCCCGCCACGCCCAACGCCCCGACAAGGTTGACGTACT
>JAFLBB010000139.1 GCA_017304135.1 Acidobacteriota bacterium
TCCAGGCCGAAGCTGCCGCCGGTCAGCAGGTCCGGGCCGTGGATGCTCGACTTGAGCAGGCCCTGCGCCGCATCGTTGCCGGACACGATGCCGGAATAGATGCCCTCCTGCGTGTAATTCCACGCGAAGTGGAAGCCCATGCTCATCCACAGGCGGCCGGTCAGCATGTACGCGCCCGCCAGCAGGATGCCGGCCTCCACCGCGATGAACAGCGCACCTTCCAGCGAGCCCTGCGGATTCATCAGGTGCGTCAGGCCGAAGACCAGCGATGACACCACCAAGGCGGCCCAGCTTCCGAACATGCGTTCTAGGGAGGTGAACAGCACGCCGCGGAACAGCAGTTCCTCGAACACGCCGGAAGTGACCGCCATGGCGACGGCCGGCAACAGGAAGCTCACCGGGTTGATGCCTTCGATCCGGTAAATGCCCATCGCCATCAGGATCAACACGCAGGCGGTATACAGGCCGAAACCGACCAGCATGCCGATGCCGAGCTCGCGACCCATGCCGGGCAACGCCAGCTCGGAGACCGTGCGCTGTTCGATGAAATGGGCGTAGCCGACATAAACCGCGATACCGGCGATGGCGACGGAGATGATGTGCATCAGCAGCTTGAACGGCTCGCTGCCATAACTGAGTGCGTTGTCGCCGTTCAGTGCCATCAGGTAGACCAGCAGGAAGCCGAGCACGACGATCCGTGCCGGTGGCGCTTGCAGGATGCGGCGCAGAAGGCCGGGTGGTGCCGGTGTTCCAGTCGTCATGGAGTCTCCCCTTGGATGGTTGCGCGAGTGGTCTGTTGGCCAAGCCACCCGCGGCTCAATACAGCTTGACCCGCTGGTCAGGCGGCAGGTACAGCTTGTCCCCCGGCTGCACGTTGAAGGCGGCGTACCAGGCATCGACGTTGCGCACGGTGTTCGGCCGGATCGCCGAGGGCGGATGCGCGTCGGTCTTCAGCTGCTGGTCCACGGCGGCATCGCGCCCCTTCCAGCGCCAGGCCTGGCCGAAGGCGAGGAAGAAGCGCTGTTCGCCGGTGAAGCCATCGATGACAGGCGCGGGTTTGCCGTTGAGGGAGCGCTGGTAGGCCTTGAAGGCAAGGGTGACGCCGCCGAGGTCGCCGAGGGCTTCGCCGGTGACGAGTTTGCCGTTGTGGTTGGGGAGGCCGCCGCCGACTTCGAGGGTGTTGAATTCGTCGATGATGCACTGGGCGCGGGCGTCGAAGCGTTTGCGGTCGGCGTCGGTCCACCAGTTGGTGAGGGAGCCGTCGGCGGCGAATTTGGAGCCCTGGTCGTCGAAGCCGTGGCCCATTTCGTGACCGATGACGGCACCGATGGCGCCGTAGTTGGCGGCGTCGTCGGCGTTGAGGTCAAAGAAGGGCGGCTGGAGGATGCCGGCGGGGAAGGCGATTTCGTTTTGGAGGGGGTTGTAGTAGGCGTTGACGGTGGGGGGCGTCATGCCCCAGTCGTTGCGGTCGAGAGGCTTGCCGATTTTGGCGAGCTCGTACTGGCGCTCGGAGATGGAGGCGGCGCGGACGTTTTGGAAGTAGGTGTTTGAGGAGATGGCGACTTCGGCATAGTCGCGGAAGCGCTCGGGGTAACCGATTTTGGGGTAGAAGGCGTTGAGCTTTTTGAGGGCGTTCTGTTTGGTGCTGTCCTCAAGCCAGTCGGCTTTGGCGAGCTCTTCGCGGAGGGTGATGCGGAGGTTCTCGACGAGCTCATTCATGCGGCGCTTGGCTTCGGGGGGGAAGTGTTTTTTGACGAAGACTTCGCCGAGGGCGTCGCCGAGGAGGTTGTCGGTGGCGGTGGCGCAGGTTTGCCAGCGGGGGCGCTGTTCCTTGACGCCGCTGAGGACGGTTTGCTGGAAGGTGAAGTCCTCATCGAAGAAGGGCTTGGCGAGTTCGGTGGCGGCGTTCTTGACGATGTTCCAGCGGAGCCAGGCTTTCCACTGGGCGAGATCGGCCGTGGCGAGCTGTTGTTCGAATTGCTCGATGGCTTTGGGCTCGCTGACGATGATGGTGGTGGCGGCGGGGACGCGGTGGTTGGCGAGGAAGGTTTTCCAATCGAAGGTGGGGCTGAGCTTCTGGAGGGAAGCGAGGTCCATTTTGTTGTAGGTTTTGGAGGGATCGCGGCGTTCGACGCGAGTGAGGCGGGTGGCGGCGCGTTCGGTTTCGAAGGCGAGGATGGATTTGGCGGCGGATTCGGCGGAGGCGGGGTCGTCGCCCAAGAGCTGGAACATGCGGGAGACGTGGAGGAGGAACTGGTTGCGGATCTCCTTGGTCTTGTCGTCGTTGTTGGAGTAGTAGTCGCGGTCAGGGAGGGAGAGGCCGCCGGCGTAGAGGTAGAGGACGATGTCGGAAGTCTTCTTGGCGTCGGGGGCGGAGCGTATGCCGTAGATGGCGGCGGCCTGGGCTTTTTGGAGATCGTTGAGGACCTGGGCGAGCTGGGCGCGCGAGGAGATGGAGGCGACCCTTTTGAGTTCGGCTTCGATGGGCCTGGCGCCTGCGGCGTCGATGGCGGCGGTGTTCATGCAGCTTGCGTAGAAGTCTCCGATGCGGCGTTCGCTGGAGCCGGCGGGGGCTTTGGAGAGCACGGCGGCGTCGAGGATGGTGCGGAGGCGTTCGCGGTTGGCCTCGGCGAGGAGGCCGAAGGAGCCCCAGTTGGAGTAGCGGGCGGGGATGGGGTTCTTGTCGAGGAAGACGCCATTGGCGTAACGGTAGAAGTCCTCGCAGGGTTTGCAGGATTTGTCTATGCCGTCGACATCGACGCCGCTTTTGAGGGGGGAGGCCGGCGGTTGGGCAAACAGCAGGGAGCCGGCGAGGGAGAGGAGGAGGAGTTGTGATGGTTTCACATTCATTAGGGTAACCACACCTCATAGACTCTCCACAAGTAAGTGGGTTTGGTTATGCTTGACGAGGAATGTTACGGATTCTCCCGGTTCTTCTCCTTTCGTTTGGTTTGGCGGGGGCGCAGGCCCAGGCGCCGGTGGCGTTGCAGGGCGACGGTTCGCAGGCGAGGTATGGCACAGCGGGGGTGGTGGGGCGGTTGGGGATTGGGCTGTGGCCGCATCCGGGGGTGCTGGACTGGGATGGGGATGGCGACTTGGATCTGATTGTGGGTGGGGGGCAGCGGCTGCACAACGGCACTTATCTGTTTCTGAATGAGGGGACGCAGGAGAAGCCGTTGTTTGGGCCGGCGGAGCGGATCGGGGAGGGGAAGGCGCACCTGGTGGTGGCCGATGTGAATGGCGATGGGGCGGCGGACCTGTTGTTTCCGGGGGGCTATTACGATGACGTGCGGCGGAACCGGATGGGGAAGTATGTGAAGCTGCCGGTGGAGCGGTCGTATCACGTGGGACGGGACGATATGTGGATTGCGGTGGACTGGGACCGGGACGGGAAGATCGATTTGTTGAACGGGACGTCGGACTGGCGCGAGTACGGATGGGACGATGCGTATGATGCGGCGGGGAGGTGGATGCGGGGTCCGCTGCATGGGTATGTGTACCTGTATCGGAACGTGGGGACGAACGGGGCGCCGCGGTATGAGACGCCGGTGAAGTTGGAGTCGGGCGGGAAGGTGATCGACACGTATGGGACGCCGGCGCCGAATGCGGTGGATTGGTTGGGGGATGGGAAGTGGTCGCTGATTACGGGGTCGTTTTTGGACGATGTGTCGCTGCACAGGGCGGGTGTGAACGGGCTGGCGGCGCCGGTGAAGTTGGAGGCGGGGGGCAAGCAGTTGGAGATGGAGCTGTGCATGATACAGCCAAGGGTTGTGTCGTGGCACAAAGACGGGCGGCCTTCGCTGTTGATCGGGCAGGAGGACGGGACAGTGTGGCTGGTGGAGAACCTGGCGCCGCGGGGGCAGGAGCCGCGGTTTGCCGAGCCGAAGGCGCTGTTGCAGCGGGATCCGTTTGTGAAGAGCGGTGTGTTGTCGCGGCCGGTGGCGGCGGATTGGGATGGGGATGGGGATCTGGATTTGATCGCGGGCAATTCGGCGGGCTACATCCAGTGGTTTGAGAATACTGGGACGAAGACGCAGGCGCGGTTTGCGGACCGGGGGAATTTGAAGGCGGCGGGGCAGGTGATCCGGCGGATTGCGGGGCCGAACGGGAGCGTGCAGGGTCCGGCGGAGGAGAAGTGGGGGTATTCGAATCCGTGGGTGGCGGATTGGGATTTGGATGGACGGCTGGACATTGTGGTGAATGACATTTGGGGGGATGTGCAGTGGTACCGGCGCGGGGCGGATGGGGAGTTGGAAGCGGCGCGGATGGTGGAGGTGGAATGGACGGGAGCGGCGCCGAAGCCGGATTGGGTGTGGTGGGAGCCGAAGGCGAAGCAGCTTTTGACGCAGTGGCGGACGACGCCTCGGGTGATCGATTGGAACCGCGATGGGCTGCCGGATTTGGTGATGCTGAACCACCAGGGATATTTGAGTTTGTTGCGACGGGTGAAGGTGGGGGGCGAGTTGAAGCTGCTGCCGCCGGAGCGGATCTTTGTGACCACGGGGGGGCGGTTTCTCAACCTGGCCAAGGGGAGGGCGGGGAGCAGCGGGCGGCGGAAGATCGACTTTGCGGATTTGGATGGCGATGGCGATCTGGACCTGGTGACGGATGCCGATGACGGGCCGGAGTGGTATGAGAATCAGGGTTCGCAGGAGAAGCCGGTGATGCAGTTGCGGGGCAAGCTGGTGGAGGCGCGGCTGCCGGGGCACAGCCCGACGCCGAACCTGGCGGACTGGAATGGCGATGGGAAGTTGGACCTGATGATCGGGGCCGAGGATGGATTTTTCTATTACTACGACCACGGCATGCTGAGCGTGGCAAAGCGCTGAGGGGCGTCGCGGGCGGCAGTGCTGTATTCTGATGGGGAACTACTCCATGCGCCATCATTTACTCCTCACCTTGTTTGCCGCTGTTTCGCTGATGAATTGCGGTTCGGGCCAAGACGAGAAGAAGGCAGCTTCCTCACCCATGACGATTACGAAAGAAGCGTTTGGGGCGACGCCCGCGGGCGAGTCCGTTGATGTATACACGTTGAGCAACACGAAGGGGATGCAGGTCAGGATTTCGACCTATGGGGCGATCGTGGTGTCGATGGTGGTGCCGGACAAGGCGGGCAAGGCAGGCGATGTTGTGTTGGGCTTCGACTCGCTGGCGGGGTATCAGAAGGAGCATCCGTACTTCGGGGCGATCGTGGGACGGTATGGGAATCGCATCGCGAAGGGGCAGTTCACGCTGGACGGGACGGTGTACAAACTGGCGGTGAACAATGGGGCCAACGCGCTGCATGGCGGGTTGAAGGGCTTCGATAAGGTGGTGTGGCGGGCCAAGGAGATGTCGACCTCGGACGGCGTGCGGCTGGACATGGTGTATACGAGCAAGGACGGCGAAGAAGGGTATCCGGGGACGTTGACGACGACGGTATCCTACACGCTGTTGAATGAGCGGAACGAGATCAAGATCGATTATGAAGCGGTGACGGACAAGCCGACGGTGGTGAATCTGACCAATCATTCCTATTTCAACCTGGCGGGGCAGGGCGAGGGGAACATCCTGAACCACTCGGTGACGATTTTCGGGAGCCGGTTCACGCCGGTGGATGCGGGGTTGATACCGACGGGCGAGTTGAAGCCGGTGGAGGGAACGCCGTTCGATTTCCGCACGGCGCACGCGATTGGCGAGCGGATTGAGGCCAAGGATGCACAGATTGTGGCGGGGAAGGGTTACGACCACAACTGGGTGTTGGACAAGCCGGCGGGCGAACTCGGTCTGGCGGCGCGCGTGACTGAGGCCACCTCGGGGCGCGTGCTGGAGGTGTATACGACCGAGCCCGGGCTGCAGTTCTACACGGGCAACTTCCTGGATGGGACGCTGACGGGCAAGGGGGGAAAGGTGTATGGGCACCGTGCCGCCTTCTGCATGGAGACGCAGCACTATCCCGATTCTCCGAACCAGCCTTCTTTTCCGAGTACGCGGTTGGGACCAGCGGAGCGATACCGGACGACGACGTCGTACCGGTTCCTGACCGCGCAGTAGGGGTCCTGAGAGGCAAGGACGGAGCAGAATGAATCTCGAAGATGTGGCCCAACGAGCGGGGGTTTCCACCGCGACGGTTTCCCGCGTATTGAACAACATTGGGGTGGTGAAGGGGTCAACGCGGGCCAAGGTGTTGAAGGCGGTGGAGGAGCTGAAGTATTACCCGAACATCCATGCGCGGGCACTGGCGGGGGGGACGTCGAAGGCGCTGGGGCTGATTGTTTCGAACGTGGAGAATCCGTTTTTCCTGGACATTTTCCGGAGCCTGGAAGATGAGGCGCACAGCCGGGGCTTTGAGGTGCTGGTGGCGAACACGGATTACGATCCGGACCGGCTGGCGAAGAGTGTGCACCTGATGCTGGGGCGGCGTGTGGCGGGGCTGGCGCTGATTGTGAGCGAGATGGACCCGTTGCTTTCGCAGGAGCTGGAAGAGCGCAAGGTGCGGACGATGATTCTGGATGTGGGCGAGCCGCGGCCATACATCACGTCGATCAAGACGAACTATTCGCGGGGGATGCAGCGGATCGCCGAGTATTTGTATAGCCTGGGGCACCGGCGGATGGCGTTTATCGGGCATCACACGTCGCTGGGTCCGTTGAGCGACCGGAAGCGGACGTTTTCGCAGGTGATGGAGCAGTTGGGGGGCGGGGTGGAGTACACGACGATTGCCGATAGCGATGGGTTTGACGGCGGGCGGCGGGCGGTGAGGCAGTTGTATCACTCGGGGTTCAACCCGACGGCGATTTTGTGCGTGAACGACTTCATGGCGGTGGGCGTATTGCGGCAGTTGCGGGAGATGAACATCTCGGTGCCGCAGGATGTGTCGGTGACGGGGTTTGACAACATCCGGTTGTCGGAGTTTCTGAATCCGGCGTTGACGACGGTGCACATTCCGCGGGAACAGATTGGGAGGCAGATTTTCGAGAGCCTGACGGCGGTGGCGGATGCGGAGGCGTTGCCGCAGGAGATCGTGATCGATCCGGAGTTGGTGGTGCGGGAGAGCACGGGCGGGGTGAAGGCGGGGTAGGCGCGGCGTGGTCCGGCCTTGCTAGGCTGGAACGACATGATGCCGAAGTTGATGCAGTTACCGCGCAGGCGATGGCTTGCGGCGGCGATGGGCTTGCCGTTGCTGGGGCAGACGGGGAGGCCGCTGGTGTTTCCGGGGAAGCGTTCGATGCTGGTACACAACGATTTTCCGGAAGATCTGGAAGCGCCGACGGAGTCGCTCGATTCGTTTTTGACGCCGGTGGAGCGGTTTTTCGTGAGGCAGCATTTGCCGCGGCCGCGTGTGGATGTGGGGCAGTGGCGGTTGTCGGTGGAGGGCATGGTGTCGCGGCCACTGACGCTCACGCTCGATGAGTTGTTGAAGCTGCCGCAGCACAAGTTGCCGGCGACGCTGGAGTGCGCGGGAAACGGGCGCGGCTATTTCAGACCATCCATTCCTGGTTTGCAGTGGACGAAGGGCGCGGTGGGGACGGCGGAGTGGGGCGGGGTGCGGGTGGCGGAGCTGTTGCAGCGCGCGGGTATGGATGGCAAGGCGTTGTATGCGAGCTTTGACGGCGCCGATGTGGGGGCGGGGCAGACGCCGGATTTCGTGCGGTCAGTGCCGATGCGGAAGTGTCTTGATGCGGACACGATGATCGCGCTGACGATGAACGGCAAGCCGCTGCCGGAGATTCATGGCGCGCCGGCGCGGTTGATTGTGCCGGGTTGGGATGGGGCGAGTTGGGTGAAGTGGGTGACGCGGGTGACGGTGGCGGCGGAGGCGGACAAGGGATTTTATTTTGCGACGGCGTACAAGTATCCGAAGCTGCCGGTGGCGCCGGGCGGTGCGGCGCGGCCGGAGGATATGGAAGTGATTGAGGCGATGCCGGTGAAGTCGATGTTCACGAGTCCGGGGGGTGGGACGGCGGCGAATCCGGCGCGGATGCGGATGGGGAGGGTTCCGCTGGCGGGGTTTGCGTGGGGCGGTGAGAACCGGATTGCGCGGGTGGAGGTGTCGACGGATGGGGGCGCGCGGTGGCTGGACGCGACGTTGGGGAAAGAAGATTTCCGGTTCGCGTGGCGGCAGTGGCGGATGGAGTGGACGCCACCGGGGGCCGGGTATTTCACGCTGTGCGTGCGGGCGACGGATTCGGCGGGGCGGACGCAGCCGATTGAAGCGGCGTGGAATCCCAGCGGCTATTTGTGGAACAGCATTGAGCGGATTGCGGCGGTGGTGGAGGGATGAAGATGAGAGCGATGGTGATGTTGTGGGCGGCGATGGCGGCGTATGGGGCCGATGGGGCGTTGGTGGCCAAGGGAGCGGCGGAGGAGCGGAAGGCGTGCGTGGGATGCCATAGCTTACGCATCAGTTCGACGCAGCGGTTGTCGCGGGCGGGTTGGGAGAAGGAGTTGGACAAGATGGCGCGTTGGGGTGCGAAGATCACGGAGCGCGAGGCGCTGCTGGTGTACCTGGTGGACAAGTATGGTGATGACAAGCCGGTGGAGGCGCTGCCGCGGTCGGCGGATGGGGTGGGGCGCTGAGGGGGAACGATGGAGCCTGTGCGGCCTTGCGAATTAAAGCCTGGGGAGCGAATCCGGGTGAAGACCACGTTCCTGGATTTTGACGGCGATGAGGTGGCGGCGGGGACGGTGCTGACGTTTCGCGATCGCAACTACTTTGCTTACGACGGCGGGCACACGTGGATGTTTGAGGAGCGGACGATCCGGCTGGCGGAGATTGCGAATCAGGATGCGATTATCAGCAACGAGGGCGGTGTGTATTTCGAGCGGGCGGAGTGATCAGCCGGCGCGCTGGCCGGTGAGTTCGCGGTAGCTGACGAGTTTGACGGCGGCTTCTTCGAGGGCGCGTGCGACGAGGGGTGAGGTGAGGGCTTCGAGCTCGGCTTCGCGGCTTTCCTTGAGGCGTGTGGGGGCGGTGCGGAGTTCGCCGGTGAGGCGGCCGGGGTGGCACATGAACTCGGTGAGGCCGTCGGGGAGGTGGCGGATGAGTTCGGCGAGTTGAGCGGCGTGGAAGCGGCCGGTCATTTGGAAGCCGGCGAAGTGGTCGGTGGTTTGGCAGCCGTTTTGTTCGAGGACCAGTTCGAAGCGTTTGCGGACGAACTGGAGGCCGCGGGAGGTGGTTTTGACGAGCCAGGGGACCTGGCCGGAGGGGGTGGCGGCACCGGGGAGAGGAAGGTCAAAGGGGCGGCGGACCCAGGGGATTTGAAACTCGGAGGAGAGGCGGGCGACGGCGTCGAGGACGGGCGGGAAGAGGTGGGTGTGTTTGTGGGTGTCCATGTGGAGGGGCTCGAGGCCGCTGTCGAGGATGCGGAGGATTTGGGCGCGGAGTTCGGCATAGGGCTGAAGGAGGCGGGCGGTGATGGCGGCCATCATGCGGGCGACGGAGTTGGGGAAGTCCTGGCCGGGGCGGAGGAGGGACTGGCCGCCGACGAGGACGAGGTGGCAGCCGATGTCGAGGCTGGGATTGCGGCGGGCAAGCGAGATGGCGCCGGCGTAGGCGGGGCCGTTGGCCATGAGAGTGGTGGCGGTGAGGATGCCGCGCTGGTGAGCTTCGACGATGCCGTCGTTGACGTCGTGAGTGAAGCCGAAGTCGTCGGCGTTCACGACCAGGCGCCTCATGATGGACTCCTTCCGTGCGAGGGGAGATGGGCCGCCGCGGGCAACCGGGGGAACCTCGCGCTTAGAACAGGCTCAACTTGACGGAGAGGAACTTCTTGGGGTTGGCGCGGAAGTCCTTCATGAAGGAGTTGAGTTCGCGCGTGAAGCCATTCATGGACTCGTACATTTGCGGATTGACGACGAGTTGTCCCAAGGTACCCTGGCCAGTATTGATCTTGTCCATGAGAGTATCCACTTTCGTCATGGTGGAGAGCAACTGGTTGTGCATTTCCTCGCTCTTGAGGAATTTTCCGGCGGAACCCTGGCCGGCGTTGAGGCCGGCGAGGAGGGTTTTGATTTCGCCGTTGGTCTTGCGGAGTTCCTCGTAGAGTGCGGGGTCCTTGAGGAGTTTGCCGGCGGTGCCCTGTCCTTGTTCGAGGCCGTCGAGGACGTTATTGACGCGGTTGAGGGAGCCTCGGAGGTCGGTGTAGAGGGCGTCATCGTTCATGAGCTTGCCGATGGTGCCCTTGCCGGAGGAGAGGGTGGCGGTGACTTTGCGGGCCTCTTCGACGGTGCCGTTGAGGTTGTTGTAGAGGGTGGGGTCCTTGAAGAGCTTGCCGAGGGTGCCCTCGCCGGATTCGAGGAGGCTGACGATGTTGTCGACGCGTTTGAGCATGCCCTGGAGGGAGGCGAGGAGGGAGTAGCCTTGCTGGACGACGTCATCGAAGTCGGTGGTATCGAGGGCTTTGACTTCGGTGCCGGCCTGGATGGCGTCGGTGAGCATGCCGCGCTTGATGTTGATGTACTTGCTGCCGAGGACGTTTTCGGCGGCGATCATGGCCTGGGAGTCGGTGGGGATGCTGGGGAGGAAGGTTTTGTCGACGCTCATGGTGACGCGGACGATGCGGGTGGGGGTGGACTGGCCGCTGAGTTCGACCTTATCGACGCTGCCGATGAGGATGCCGTTGAGGCGGACGTTGGCGCCCTTGGTGAGGGCGGCGGAGTCACTGAGATAGGTGTAGAGGGTGACCTTGTCGGAGAACAGGGTGGTGGAGCCGGTGATGAGAAACACGAGGACGCCGAGCAGGATCATGGCGACGAGGGCCATGACGCCGACCTTCAGTTCGGCCCAAGCTACTTTTTTTGCTGATGGCATAGGCTATTCTTTCCATCTTCTCGCGAACTGCGAGATGTATTCATCAGTAGACGCTTCGAGCTCGGCTTGCGAGCCTTCAAAAACCAGGCGGCCGTCGCCCATGACGACGAAGCGGGTGCGGGCGGCGGTGCAATCGCCGCGGGCGGGGACGAGTTCGCCGCGATCGGGGTCCCAGATGTAGTTGGCCAGGAGGTGGCCGTCCTGATAGCGGTGGGTGGCCAGGGCGGTGGCGGTTTGGCGGGTGTCGCGTTCCTTGGCGACGAGGGCCATGATGGTGGTGGCGGTGATGGGGTCGAGGCCGGCGGTGGGGGAGTCGTAGAGGACGAGTTGGGGGCGGGTGACGACGGCGCGGGCGATGCCGACACGGCGGCGCATGCCACCGGAGAGTTCGCTGGGGACCTTGTCGAGGGTGTGGCCGAGTTCGACGAATTGAAGCGCCTCTTCGACGCGGGGGCGGACTTCGGCGGGAGGGCAGTGGACGGCCTTGATGTTTTCGAGGGGATAGCCGACGTTGTCCTCGATGGTCATGGAATCGAAGAGGCCGCCTTCTTGAAAGAGGATGCCCATGCGGGCGCGGGCATCCATCCAGTCGCGCTCGCTGGCGGCGGTCATATCCTGGCCGAAGACGAAGACGCGGCCTTCGTCGGGTTTGATGAGGCCGAGGGCGATTTTGAGGAGGACGGTTTTACCGCTGCCGGCGGCGCCCTGGATGATGCAGGTTTCGCCCTGGTGGAGGACGAAGCTGACGCGGTCAAGGGCGGTGGAGTCTTCAAAGCGCAGGGTGATGTTTTCGAGGCGGAGAACTTCGTTGGGGAGTGCCGGGGATTGTGCCGTGTTCGTCATGCCCGCCGCTACCTCAGATTGATGAAGAACTGGCCGATGAAGAGGTTGACGACAAAGACCCAGACGATGGAGGTGACGACGGCCTGGGTGGTGGCGCGGCCGACGCCTTGTGCGCCGCCGCTGGTGAACATGCCGTAGTAGCAGCCGACGAGGGCGATAATCTGGGCAAAGATGAAGGGTTTGAGCAAACCCTGGAGTAGGTCGTTGTATTCAAGGGCCTGGTGGGCGCTGGACCAGTATTGAGTGTCGGTGGTGAGGTGGAGGGCGAGGACGGCCATGATATAGCCGCCGAAGAGGCCGATGGCGTCGGCGAGGATGGTGAGGAGGGGTTGGACGATGGCGATGGCGACGAGGCGTGGGGTGACGAGCTTCTGAGCGGGGTCAGTGCCGAGGGCGCGCATGGCGTCGATTTGCTCGGTGACCTTCATGGAGCCGAGTTCGCTGGCCATGCCGGAGGCGTTGCGGCCGGCGACGGTGACGGCGGTGAGGACGGGGCCGAGTTCGCGGACGAGGGAGATGGCGACGATTTGGCCGACCTCGCCGCTGGCGCCGTACTGATTGAGGGCGCGGGACATTTGGAGGGTGATGGTGGCGCCGCTGAAGAAGCCGGTGAGCAGGACGATGGGCAGGCTGCCGACGCCGATGGTATCCATCTGGATGATGATGTCGTCGACGTAGTGGGGACTACGGAAGAGGTTGACGTAGGCGCGGCCGCTTAGCGTGACGAAATTCTGGAGGGCCAGAACCTGTGATTTCAGCCAGTCGAGCAAGTCTCCCCCATCACGGCGCAATGAGCCAGCGCTGGGCCGGCAGGAACATCAGATGGCCATTCACGGCAACTGGATACACGGTCTTCCGATGCTACCATAGAGCCGTCTTGGGACCGCGCGCGGGTGGGGGGCGAGTGGAGGTGAGATGAAGGGCCTGACCGACATCGACGGGATCCTGGTGGGGCACGCGTCGCGGCGCGACTCGCTGACCGGGTGCACGGTGGTGTTGTGTGAGAGCGGGGCGGTGGGGGGGATTG
>JAFLBB010000140.1 GCA_017304135.1 Acidobacteriota bacterium
TGACCAGCACAACGAGCAGCCGAAGCCCTTCATCTGGACCGCAAAAGCCTCGGATATCTTGGAGAAGGTCAAACGCGCCCGTGCCGCGCTCAATAATGCTCAGTCCGTGTGACGCACTACACTAGCATGGGCGGTCTTGAAGTCGTCGAAGGTGGAGTTGCGGGAACCGCATGCGACCAGTCGCGGCTTGCGCCCGGGAACGACCTGATCCAGCAACTTGGAGAAGCCCTCCCGGCATCGCATCTTCAGTTCCTTGGAATCGCCGCCGCCTTCCAGGTAGAGCCGTGCCGTCACCACCGGGTGCCGCCGATTTGGCCGCTCAACCAAAGCTGCCCGAGTCGATATTTCTCCAGCCATTGCGAAAGGTCGTCCCGGTTCAACCGCTTCATCACGGTCGAGCCTTCATGCTTTTCGCACACCACAACGCACTCCGGCCGTTCCGTCATCGCATCCACCAGCACATCCGAGTGCGTGGTGACGATCAGTTGCGTGCGCTCCGAGGCTTCCACCAACAAGTCGGCAAGCTTCGGCAGAATGTCTGGGTGCAGGCCAAGTTCCGGCTCCTCGATGCAGATCAGTGGAGGCGGCTCGGGATCACAAAGGATCGCCAGCAGGCAGAGGTAGCGGAGCGTGCCGTCCGAGAGGCGGGTGGCCGGGATCGAGAACTCCCCTTCGGTGAAGAAGACCTGCACAGTACCGCCCTCGACGACAACCTGATAGTCGAGGATGCCGTCGTAGAGGTCCTTTAGGGCGGAGAGGAGTTTGGCTTTGGCTTTGGGATTCTTGCCCAGGCGGCTCAGAAACAGACCAAGGTTGGAGAAGTCCTCTTCGAGCTCGTTGTTTCGTATGTCGGCGGGCTGAGGCGCACGGAGTATGGAAGATCTTCCAAATGCCCAGTCACGGTAGATTCGGATGCTCTGATACGTATCCTCCATGGCAGTAAAAACCGTGTAAGTGTCAGCATCGCGCACTTGAGCGAGTATCGAGTCCTCGCGATTGATCCCGCTCATCTCCTTCCACTCAGACGATTCGTTGGCTCGTAGGATGGGAGGGCCAGCGCCGTTATTCTTGTACTCGAGCCGACGCGAGGGATATCTCTGCCAAAGATCAATGGCGTCGATTTCCTCAGTCACAAGTCGAAGGTAATGCGTGGCCAACTCATAGGAGAGGCGATGGTGGATGTTCAGTCCCATCCAAGATGGCGCAAGCCTGAGTGAGAGCGACGCAATGCCTGCGTCTCTCCCTTTCCAGATCCACTCCTGACTGCCCCCCCCTCGGCGTATCACGGCGTCAACGTTATTTGCGGAATGTCTGGACCGGATTGGCGTTGCACGAACCAACGCAAGGGCCTCGATGAAATTCGACTTTCCTGATCCGTTCGGACCGATGAGTACAGTCAACCCGGACAATTCGAGCGGAGTAGTCTTGGGTCCAAACGAGAGGAGGTTCTGCACTTGCACTTGTGCAAGCAGTCGAGGATTGATTTTCTCTTGCGATTGCATGTCAACAATTCGCGACGTTGTGTGCTACCCCTCAGACTCTAGCAGACCACCCCCCCCATCAGCGCTATTCCTCAAAACCCAAACTGCGTCACATTACTGGCCGCCGCGCCCTGGAAGATCTGCACGGCCTGCACGCCGCCCGTCCCGGCGGGGATGCGCACGTTCACTTGGTACAGCCCCGTGAAACCTGGCGCCAGGCCGCTGAACAACACCTCCGCGTCGCGGCCGCCAATGGTCACCCGCGGGCGCAGCGCCGTCTCTTCTAGAAAAATGTTTGCCGTGCTCGGCTGCGTCGTCCCCAGCCCGGTGCAGTAAATCTCCAGGAACTCGCCGTTGCGAATCGCCGCCGCGCGCGTGCCTTGCACGAAGATGCCCGGCTGGTTGGCCAGCACCGGGACCTCCACCACGTTCGACGTTTCCACCAGCGCACCCGCCGTCACCGTCACCTGCGCCGTGCCCGGCGTCAACCCCGCCGGCGCGACAAAGTTGATCTGCCGGTCGCTCACAAACAGGAGCGAGGCCGGCAGCCCGTTGATGCGCACACGCACGCCGGCAAGCGAATCGGTGAACGGCGGCGTACCGAAGGCCTGCGTACCGGCCGCCAGCGACGCGCCGAAGATCGTGCCGATGCCGCCGCTCACAATCCCCGGCGTGAACGAGGCCGCGTTCACCACGCCGCCGGTGGCAATGAAGGGCCGCGACAGCGCCGTCGCCGCAGCCACCGCTCCATTGGCCTCCACCGTCAGGTTCAGTTGATACACCGGTCCCGCGCCCGGCGTCCAAATGAACTGCACATATCCCTCTTCATCGCTGGCCGCCGAGGCCGGCGTCACGCTGCCTCCGGCAAGCACGGCCGCATTCACGCGATAGCCCGCATAGGGCACCAGGTTCGCATCCACAACTTGCACGCGCACCGGCTCGGCAAGCGGCGTGGAACCGCTGGCGCGCTGCTTGTCGCCGCCCACGATGCGCAGCGCGAGCGCGCCCGGCGACGCGGCGATCTGCACGCGTGCGGTCTCGGCGGCCACAGCCGGGTCCGTGCTCGAAACGATGATCTCGTCGATGCCAGGCGACGCCGCGGTCCAATTGAACGCAAAGCCCGCCGAACCGGCCGGTATGGTCAGCGTCGACGGCAGTTGCACCAGCCCGTTGGCCGACCGCAATTGCAGCGTCGTCTCGGTCGTTGCCGCGCGGTCAAGCCTCACCGTGGCCCGCGCCGTTGTGCCCGCCACAATCCCCGCAGCCGGCCACAGGGAAAGCTGCACGCCGCGGCGGAACGTCGTGTCGGCCTCGGCCCGCTCCGAACTCGCCGTGCGGTAGAACGACTCAAACTGCTGCCGGAATGTGTCCAACTTCGCGATGTCCTCGGCCGTTGGCTCCTGCCCGGCGGCCGTGATCAGGATGAAGCCAAACCGATAGCGCCGCTGCGCCATCGACGCATCCGGCCGCCTCGGCCCGTACAGTTGAATGATCTCGTTCACGTTCACATCGCGCCGTGTGCCGTTGAAACTCACGCCCGGCTGCGGCGGCCGGTCGGCGAAGCCAATGTTGGCCCCCGACACATAGAAGGTGTCCGGCACTTCGGACGGATCGCGGAAGCCCATCAGGTATTGGTCGAGCGGCGAGAAGCCTTCCACCGTCGCCGTCGTCGTGAAGCGCGGATTGGTCCCCTCGCCGTTGTCGCGAATGCGGTTGCCTTCGAGCAGCGAAGCCTCGGAGTTGAAGCGGAAATTCCAGTGCGCCGTCTGCCGCCCCAGCAGCGGCATGCCTGTGGGGTCGTTCGCATCGCGCACGCTCACAAAGGCCAGAAACAGGTGGCCCGCTTCATGACCCAACACCGTCAGCGGCGTATCGCGGCTGGTTGAGCGCGCCGGCACAATGCCCATCGGGTCGCGCGGATACTGGCTCAGCGGACCCATGTTGAGGAACCCCTGCAGCCGCCGCCGCGAACCGTACAGCACGCCCGCGTCAATTTGCGTATCGCCATACCCTTCGCGGTTGTTGCGCAGCGTCAGCTCATAAGCAACCGCCCCGTCATCGGCGGGAATGCCAAGGTTGTTGTAGAGCACCAGGTAGTCATAGGCGTCGTCGTGCGTCTCATAGAACTTCTGCGCGGTGAACACTGTGTCCACTGACTCGGTGCCCGAAAAGCGCTCCGCCAGCGTCCCCGTGTAGGTTTCGCTGCTGCCTTGCTGGAAGCGCACGATTGCGCTCACGCCCAGCAACGAGCCCGGCGAGATGCCCACCACCGCCTCGGCCGTCGTGATCGAGGAGAACGCCGCCTCCACGCGGCCATCGGGAAACAGCCGCACTTGAAAGGTCTGCCGAGGACCGTTGCCGCTCGAGGCATACTCGGGCACATCCACCCACGACACCACGAGCACATTCGCGTTCGACAACACACGCACGCTCGCCGATGGCCGCGTCGGATCGAGATCGCGGAATAGCGGCGCGATGCGCGGCGGCCCCGCATTTAACCGGCCCAGCGAACGGTCGGAGGTCGCCGTATCCGCCGCCAGAAAGGTCAGGTTGCCGTCGGAGTTGACGAACACCGAGTTGTACGCGCGCCCATAAAAAGGAAAGGCGAACGGCAGTTGGATCTGCCGCGCATCGTCATCGTCGAGCCCCGTCAGCGGCGTGCCCGTGGAAGCCTGGGCCGCGTCATACGTTGCCGCCGCCAATTCAAACCTGAACCCCGGCGCCTGCGGCAGAAAACGCAGCGTGCGCGTGTCCAGATTAAACAGGTTGCGCCTCGCCACCACGCCATCGGCATCTTCAATAATGGCGATGTTGCCGATGTCGCGGGCCACCGGTTGCGCCCCCGCCGCCCGCATCCGGATCGACGAAGGCTTGCGCGTGGCCGCCGCCGCGCGGTGCAGCGCGATGGCCTCCTGGCTCGACAGAGAATGGGTGCCGCAGGCCAGCCAGTCCTGTTTGGCATCCAGCAGCACCGCCGCGGCCAGCAGCAGGGCAACTTGGGGGAACACGAAGCGTCGTAACTGCGTATGCATGGGGGAATCTACTGAAATCAGACGGCGGCCTCCAACTTTAGGATACGGAATTGTAAGCTGGGGAGGGTGGGCCGCGAGGTCGCTGGCAGTAGGCTTTGGAGGACAACGATGCCTTTTTGTACGGGATGTGGGATGCAGATGGCCGACACGGCGCGGTTTTGCCCCGGTTGCGGGCGGCCCAACAGCGGTGCCCCCGCCGCAGCGCCTTCGATGGCCAGCGGCTACACGTCGAGCGAGCCGCTTGACTATGAGGTCTTCGGCGACAATTTACAGGTGGCCCGGCTGAAGATGAAGCCCGGCCAGGAACTCTACGCCGAAGCCGGCAAGATGGTCTACAAGACTCCCAGCGTGGCCTGGGAGACGCGCATGAGCGGCAACTCGCTCGGCGAAAAAATCTGGGGCGCGCTCAAGCGCAAGGTGATGGGCGAGTCACTCTTCCTCACTTATTTCCGCTCCAGCGGCACCGGCGAAGTCGGCTTTGCCGGCGACTACCCCGGCCGCATCCAGGTGTTCAACCTCGAAGCCGGCCGCTCCATCCTCGTCCAACGCGACAGCTTCATTTGCGCGCAATCCACAGTCCAGTTGAACATCGCCTTCACCAAGAAGCTCGGCGCAGGCTTCTTCGGCGGCGAGGGCTTCATCCTGGAAAAACTCACCGGCCCCGGCACGGCCTTCATCCATGCCGGCGGCGATCACCTCGAGTTCATTCTCGGCCCCGGCGAAATGCTCCAGGTCGACACCGGCTGCATCGTCGCCTTCGAGGAATCGGTGAGCTACGACATTCAGTTTGTCGGTGGCATCAAAACTGCAATCTTCGGTGGCGAAGGATTGTTCCTGGCCACGCTCACCGGGCCGGGCAAGGTGATCATCCAATCGATGACGCTCGAAAAGTTGCGCCGCCAGTTCGTCTCGCCCACTTCGGGCGGCGACGAGCGCTCCGGTTTGGGCGCCATCACCAACCTGCTCGGCAGCGAAGATTAGGCGGCGTCCCGGCGAACGGGAAGCCAATCGAAACCATCGTTCCGGCGCATACGTCGAATATAAGGGCCCGCGTCTCACCACGGAAGTGAACGCGGGCCCTTTTTCTTGGCAAACATTTTGCATAGAATATGTTTTAATTGGCGGGTAGAGAGTTTGCGTCCGGCTCCCGATTCCCGCAATCGGTGGAGAGCAAGCGTTTAGTCAGGATGAGGAACGGAGACTCGACCATGAAGGCAAGCACCAAATTGTTCCCTTTGGCCGCATCGGCTGTGCTGTTATTCGCCAGCGCCGCGGCCACGCAGGCGCAGACGATCACGGCGACCCCGCCGTCGCTGTCGTTCGCCTACCAGATCGGATCGGTGAATCCGGTCGCCCAAACCGTCACCGTCTCCGGCACCGCCGGTCTCGGCATCACGGTCACCAAACAGGCTCCCACCATTGGCGCCTCGGAGTGGCTCTTCTTTTCTTCCTCCAGTTCGCTCCCCTTCACCATGACGGTGTTCGTGCTGGCCAACTCCTCGTTCCCCGCCGGCGTTTATAACGCCACCATCACCGTGGCCGCCGCCAACGGCACCGGCACGCCGCTGGTGATCCCTGTGTCATTCACCGTCAGCGCTAATCCTCTCTTCACTGCCTCGCCTGGCTCGCTGGCCTTCCAATATTCCCTCAACGGTTCCCAACCGGCCAATCAAACCATCTCCATCGGCTCCTCCGGCGTCACCTCGCTGAACTTCACCGCCACACCCTCCACGGTCAACGGCGGCAGCTGGCTCAGCATCACGCCGCCCAACACCGGCAACACGCCGCAGGTGATCACCGTCGGCGTGAGTGTCAACAACACCTTCGCCATCGGCACCTACACAGGGAAGATCACGCTCACCTCGACCAGTACAGGAAACCCAACGCTCGACATCCCCGTGACCATGACCGTCACGCCTGAGACGATGCTCACCGCCGCGCCCTCCGGCGTGAACTTCACCTACCAGATCGGCACGCCCGCCCCGCAGCCCATCGCTCTGACCGTCGGCAGCACGGGCGCCTCGGTGGGCGTCGGCGTCACCACCGAAGCCACCAACGGCGGCGCCGGCCCCTCCTGGCTCAGCGTCAGTCCCACCTCGGGCATCACCCCGGTGAACCTCTCCACCTCGGTGAACCCCAGCGGCCTCGCCGTCGGCGACTACAGCGCCAACATCAAGCTCACCGCCCCCGGCGCGGCCAACAGCCCCACGACCGTCCCGGTGACGCTCAAGATCACCGACAAGCCCGTCGTCCAGCTCTCGGCCACCTCGCTCACCTTCCATCACCAGACCGGCGGCAGCACGCCGGCCGGCGAGATGGTCGTGCTCAGCAACGCCGGCTCACCGCTGCCGACAGGCATCACGGTCACCGCCAACGGCGGCAACTGGCTCACGGCAACCCCCAGTTCCACCTCCACCCCGGCCGCCCTCTTTGTCTCGGTCGATCCGGGAACCCTGGTGCCAGGCGATTACACCGGCACGGTCAACATCGCCGTCCCCGGCGCCGCCGTCGCCCAAATCAGCCTCCCCGTCACCATGCGCATCTCCGCCACCCCGCTGTTGCGGCTCAACCGCTCGCGCATGCGCTTCCTCCACCAGTCGGGCCAAACAGCCCCCGGTCCGCAAACCCTGTCGCTGTCCTCCACCGGTGCGCCCATCTCCTACACCGTCGGCACCAACGTCGCCTCCGGCGGCTCCTGGCTCAACGTCTCCACCAGCTCCGGCACCACGCCCGCTGACCTCTCCATCAGCGTCAACCCCAGCGGCCTGGTGGCCGGCGTCTACACAGGCACCGTAACGGTCACGCCCACCAGCGCCGGCGGTCCGGCGCAGTCCATCGAAGTGAGCATGCTCATCAGCGATTCGGTCCTGCTGCGCGTCCCCGATCAGCCGCTGCGCTTCTCCTTCGGCACCGGCGGCCAGATCCCGCCTGACCAGGCGCTCAGCGTCACGGCCACATCCGGTTCGGTCACCTACGCCGTGTCGCCTTCCACGATGAGCGGCGGCGCCTGGCTCATCGCCGGCCCCCTGGCCGGCACCAGCGGCCAGCCCGTCACCGTCGGCGTCGACACGCGCTTCTCCGGCGGCACCTACACCGGCCTCATCGCCGTCAACTCCAGCGCCGCCAACAGCCCCACCTACGTCCCCGTGCTCTACAACGCGAGCAACACCTCGCTGCTCCAGGTGACGCCCAACTCGCTCAAGTTCACCCAAACCTCCGGCGCCAACCCGCCCTCGCCGCAGACGCTCACCGTCTCTTCCACGGGCGCGCGGCTCGACTTCACCACCCTGGTGGAAACCCTCAACGGCGGCGACTGGCTGGCGGCCACCCCCAGCGGCGGTCTCACCCCCAGTTCGCTCACCGTCTCCATCAAAACCAACAGCCTCACCGCCGGCACCTACACCGGCACCATCCGCATCACCTCCACCGGACTCGGCGTGCAGCAGGTGATCCCCATCACGCTCGAAGTCCCCGCCCCGTTGAACCAGCTCGTCGCCACCCCGGCCAGCCTGAGCTTCAACTACACCATCGGCGGCTCCGCCCCGGCCACCCAGGCCCTCAACCTCAAGGCCTCGGGCAACGTCAACTTCACCATCTCCACCTCGACCCCCATCGGCGGCCCCTGGCTCACCGTCAACCCCGGCAACGGCACCACCGAGGCCAACGTCACCATAGGGGTCAACATCACCGGCCTCGCCGCGGGCGTCTACACCGGCTCGCTCAACGTCAGCGCGCCCCTGGCCAACAACTCGCCCCTGGTGATTCCCGTCACCCTCACCGTCACCGCGCCGCCCTCGGGCAACCTTACCGTGTTCCGCAACGGCGCCAGCTTCCTGCCCACTTCGGCCGCCCCCGGCTTGATCGTCACCCTCGGCGGCAGCGGCCTCGGACCGTCCCCCGGCGTCAGCTTCCAACTCACGCCCCAGGGCGCCGTCCCCACTACCGTCAGCGAAACGCGCGTGCTCTTTGACGGCATCGCCGCGCCCATCCTCTACACATCGGCCACCCAGATCAACGCCATCGTGCCCTACGAAGTCTTCGGCCGCTTCTCCTCCAAGGTCGAGGTCGAATACAGGGGCGTCAAAACCAACCAGCTCGACGTGCGCGTCGTCGATGCCTCGCCGGCTATCTTCAGCCTCACCTCCACCGGCTCGGGCCAAGGCGCCGTTCTCAACCAGAACGGCACCATCAACAACTCCGGCAACCCGGCCTCGCGCGGCGAAGTGATCGTCCTCTACGCCACCGGCGAAGGCCAGACAACGCCCGCCGGCGTCAACGGCTCGGTGCCGCGCGCGGTGGCCGAACTGAAGCGCCCGCTGGGCCAGGTGAAGGTCCGCATCGGCGGCGTTGAGGTCACGCCTCTCTACGCCGGTTCGGCGCCCTTCTTCGTCGCCGGCGTGCTCCAGGTCAACGTCCAGATTCCGGAAGGCGTCTCCCCCGGCTCGAACGTGCCCATTGAGCTGATCGTCGGCAACTCCACTTCGGCGGCGCAAAGCATCACCGCCGCCATCCGCTAATCCGGTCGCAGTCACTTGCGGGGCGGGCGTGCACGCACACGTTCGCCCCCTTTTGTTTTGGGCCAAACTGGTCCGCGTTGCTACACTGACGAGATGGGGCCGCGTGATATGAAATCCGAGGAAACACCGCCGCCGGTGCGCGTTCTGATCGCCGACGACGAGGAAAACCAGCGCAATGGCTTGCGCAGCATGATCTCCGGCTGGGGCTATGCCACCCAAGTGGCCGCCGACGGCCAGGAAGCCGTCGACCTCATCCCCGCCTTCGAACCCCACATCATCCTCACTGATCTCATGATGCCCCGCCTGGACGGCTACGGGCTGCTCAAACACCTCCAGGCCCAGCGTCCAACGCTGCCCGCCATCGTCCTCACCGCCTTCGGCAACATCGAGACGGCCATGAACACCATGCTCGATCTGGGCGCCTTCTGGTTCCTCGAAAAGCCCATCCAGCCGCGCGTGCTGCGCATGCTGCTCGAACGCGCCGCCGCCCAGGCCCGTTTGAGCGAACAGGCCGAAGTGCTGCAGCGCCAGTTGAGCTACCAGGGCGTACTCGGCAACCTCGTCGGCGTCAGTGAACCGATGCGCGAAATCTTCTCGCTCATCCAGCAGGTCGCCCCCACCCGGGCCCAGGTCCTCATCACCGGCGAGTCAGGCACCGGCAAGGAACTGGTCGCCCGCGCCATCCACCAGCACTCCCCGCGCGCCGCCGGGCCCTTTGTCGCCATCAACTGCGCCGCGCTGCCCGAATCGCTCATGGAAAGCGAGCTGTTCGGCCATGAAAAAGGCGCCTTCACCGGGGCCCTCGAACGCCGCGCCGGCTGCTTTGAACTGGCCCAGGGCGGCACGCTGCTGCTCGACGAACTGGCCGAAATGCCCATCGGCACCCAGGCCAAGCTCCTGCGCGTTCTCGAGGATTCCAAGCTCCGCCGCCTTGGAGCCAAAACCGAAACCTCCGTCGACGTCCGCGTGCTGGCCTCCACCAACCGCCCGCCCGAGGACGCCGTCAAGAAAGGCATGCTGCGCGAAGACCTTTACTACCGCCTCAACGTCTTCGAACTCAAGCTGCCTCCCCTCCGCCAGCGCCTCGAAGACCTCCCCGTGCTGTGCGAGGCCATTCTCCGCGACGCGAACGACAAAAACGGCACGCGCGTCACCGGCATCGACGCCGACGTCCTCATCCGCCTCACCCGCCATAACTGGCCCGGCAACGTGCGCGAACTGCGCAACGTCATGGAGCGCGCCGCCATCCTCGCCGGCCAGGGCCAGGTCCAGGTTACTCACCTGGCGCCGCAACTGGGCATGACGGTCAATCTGGCCGCCGCCGGCGATGCCCCCCAAGGCGCCCCCGGCGTCTCCTCGGGCGAGACCATCACGCTGCCCGTCGGCACCACCGTCCACGACGCCGAAAAGGCGATGATCTTCCTCACGCTGGCGCACACAAAAAACAACAAAACCCGCGCCGCTGAAATTCTGGGCATCAGTCTGAAGACGTTGTTCAATAAACTCAAGGAATACGGCTCGGCGCCATCCGCCGCCGCCGAAGGCAACTAAGGGCTCGGAGGCCACCCCGACGGGATGTCGCTCAAGACGCGGCTGCGCATCGCCATTGTCACCCTGGTGACCATGCTCGTCTTCGCCCAGTGCGTGGTCAGCCTGCGCATCGCCGCCGAAGCCAACTTCAACGACGCCCTCGAACGCGCCCAGGCCATTGCCCAGCAGGTGCGCCACCTCGTCGAACAGCGCGTGAATGAACAGGCCCGCGCCGTCCAGCCGCCGCCGGCCACTTACGAAGCCACCAAGCGCCTCTGGGAACGCATTGTCGACGAGGACCTCGCCCTCCCCGAACTCCTCGAAAAGACCATGGCCAGCTCCAACGCCGTGATCGAAATCCTCATCTGCGACGAAGCCTCCCGCGTGCTCGCCGCCTCCACGCCCTCGCGCGTCCACACCACCTTCGACCCGCTGCCCTCCTTCGGCGAATGGAAACAGCGCCCCTTGTGGGAGCGCCTGGGCGAGGTCCTCGGCGGACGCCGCGACTACACCATCGCCGTCCCCCTCGGCGCCGAGGATATCTCCACGCCCGTGCTCACCATCCATGTCGTCGTCAGCACGGTTCTGCTGCGCAGCGCCATCATGCCGCAGGTGAACAGCCTCGTCGTCGTCTCGGCACTCTCGCTGCTGGCCTCCATCGTTCTGGCGATGATTTTTTCCAACCTCATCTTCAGCTCGCTCGAACGCCTCAGCAAACGCATCGACAGCATCGCCACCGGCGAGTTCCGCGACGAAGAAACCGGCCCCGCTGAATCTAAAAAGGAGAGCAAGGAGTTCGCCGACGTACAGTCCAAGCTCGACCTGCTCAGCCGCCAGTTCCGCGGCGCCAAGGAAGACGTCCTCCAACTCCGCGGCAACATCGAGCGCATGCTCGAACGCCTCGAGGAATCCGTCCTCCTGTTCGACTCCGAAGGCCGCCTCATCCGCGCCAGCCGCACCGCCGGCCGCGTCCTGCAAGGCATGAACGTCGACCAGGACCGCACGCTCGACCACCTCTTCCCCGAAGGCAGCCACCTCGGCGACCTCATCCGCCGCGTCCTGCGCGAAGGCTCCGGCGTGCGCGACGCCGTCACCGAGTTTCCCCGCGCCAACGCCTCGCCCCTGCGCCTGCTGGCCAACGTCGAGTTCCTCGAAAACTTCCCCCACGCCGGCCGCAACGGCGTCCTGCTCACGCTCCGCGACGCCGAAACCCGCAAGCAGCTCCGCACCCAGCTCGACGTCTCCACGCGCCTCGCCGCCATCAGCCGCCTCACCGGCGGCGTCGCCCACGAAATCAAGAACCCCCTCAACGCCATCGCCCTCCACCTCGAAGTGCTCAAGTCCAAACTTGAGGCCCAGCCCGAGGTGCAGCCCGAGGTGAATGTCATCGGCAGCGAAATCGCCCGGCTGGACCGTGTCGTGAAAACCTTCCTCGACTTCCAGCGGCCCATGGACCTCAACATGCGCCCCGTCAACGTCGTCGAGGTCGCCCGCCAGGTCTCGGCCCTGCTGTGGCCTGAAGCCGAACGCGCCGGCGTCAGCATCGAGCTCGATTCGGCCCGCGCCGCCGTCCGCATGCGCGCTGATGAAGATTTGCTCAAGCAGGCGCTCCTCAATGTGGTCAACAATGGCATTGAGGCCATGCAGCGCGGAGGCCGTTTGCGAGTGAAAGTCGACAAGACCGGAGAAGAGATCACGATCAGCATCTCGGACCAGGGCGGCGGCATCCCGCCCCACCTCCAGGAACGCATCTTCAACCTCTACTTCACCACCAAGCCCAAGGGCTCAGGCATCGGCCTCGCCATGACCTTCCGCATCGTGCAGCTCCACAACGGCTCCATTGACTTCGTCACCGAGCCCGGCGCCGGCACCACCTTCCGCCTGCGCTTCCCCGTACCCGACGACGACACCGCGGCCACCTCGTCGGAGATTAACCTCTCCGCCGTCGTCCCCACGGCCGCCTCCCCCCACACCGGCGCCACGCAGGAGCACCACTCATGAGGCTCCGCGGCGCACTCCTCCTC